>JAHDXX010000088.1:4425-11690 GCA_023384025.1 Sphingomonadaceae bacterium | reverse complement strand
GAATGGCTGCACTGTCGGCTTCGCGATGACGCCTGAGCAGGCGGATGCCTGGCACGCGGCAGGCGTCGCCAACGGCGGCACCGCGATCGAAGATCCGCCGGGCGTGCGCGGCGAAGGCCAGCCGGGCGCGATGTATCTTGCCTACCTGCGCGATCCGGACGGCAACAAGCTCTGCGCCCTCCATCGCATGTAATCGCCTGATGCGCGGCGAAGCGGGATTGCTGGCGGACCTTGCGTCGCTCGCAATCCCCTTTGCCGCGCATGAGCATGCGGCGGTCTTCACCGTCGAACAGAGCCGCCGGGTCGATGCCGATATCCCGGGGCGGCATACCAAGAACCTGTTCCTGAAGGACGCCGGGGGCGAGTTCTGGCTGGTCACCGTTCCCGCCGAGGCGCGGGTCGACCTCAAGGCATTGCCCGGTGCTATTGGCTGCAAGCGGGTCAGCTTCGGCAAGCCTGACGACATGGAGCGACTGATCGGCATCACGCCGGGTTCGGTAACTCCGCTGGCGATGATCAATGCCGCACCGGGTACGCTCACCGTGGTGCTCGATGCGGGGCTGGCAGCGGCGGAGCGGATCAACGTCCATCCCTTGCGCAATACCGGTACCCTGGGCCTTGCCGGGGCAGACGTACTGCGCCTTTTGCACCACTGGGGCCATGCGCCGCTGACCGCCCCGATCCCGGTCATCCAAGAGCCATAGCGAAACCCGGCGCCTCCCTGTGGGGGAAACGCCGGGTCCGTGGGGTTGCGATCGAGGCGAAGATTAACGCAGCAGCGACAACACGTTCTGCTGGCTCTGGTTGGCCTGGGCCAGCATCGCGGTCGAGGCCTGGCTGAGGATCTGCGACTTGGCGAGTGCAGTGGTTTCCGCCGAGTAGTCGGTATCCTCGATCCGCGAACGTGCGTCGGACAGGTTGGTCGCGGTGTTGGTCAGGTTGTTGACCGCCGATTCCAGCCGGTTCTGCCCAGCACCGAGGGTGGAGCGGGCGCTGGAGATGCTGTCGAGCTCGGTGTCGAGAGTGTCGAGGAGGGTGTTCGCCGCCGCCGCATCCGAGACGTCGTAGGAACCGGCGGCACCGCCGCTGGCGGCGAGCGTGGTCAGGTCGGCCATGGTCAGGTCGATCGTATCGGCCGAATTGGCGCCGGCCTGGACCGTGACCGTTGCGGTGCTGCCGTCGAACAGGACTACGCCATTGAACTCGCTGTTGGTGATGACCTGGTCGATCTGTGCGGTCAGTTCGTCGACTTCAGCCTGCATGAAGGCACGGTCGGTCGCGTCCTGATAGGTGCCCGAGGCCGACTGTACGGCCAGTTCACGCACCCGCTGCAGCATGTTGGTCACTTCGTTGAGCGAGCCTTCTGCCGTCTGGGCGAGGGCGATGCCGTCGTTGGCGTTGCGGATCGCCTGGTTCATGCCGCGCACCTGCGCGGTCATGCTGGTGGCGATCGCCATGCCGGCGGCGTCGTCCTTGGCGCTGTTGATGCGCTTGCCGGTGGACAGGCGCTCCATCGCCTGACCGAGCATCTTGTCGGCCGCGACCGAGGCGTTCGAGGCCTTCAGTGCGGAAATGTTGCTGTTGATGACTGCCATTGGTGGTCTCCTTCATGGTTGCCGCAGCCAGTTTGAGATGTGTCAGGTGCGGCTGCCACGGACCAGAACGACAGGCCGCAAGAGGCTTTAACCCTGACTGCAATCACGCAGCCGGCCGCCGACGGCGTTTAGGTAGTTTTGCGGAAGCGCCTGTTTTCAGCCTGTTACCCGTCCCTGCCCCATTCAGCCCGGGCAAGATGGTTAACAGGGGGCTTACGATGGTTCGGATCACGACGACCGGGACAGTGCGGGAACGCCATGCGGCCCTGCTGGCAGGGCTCCATGCGCTCCCCGCTGTGCTGCTCGACCAGGCGCCGGTCCTGTGCGCGGCAGACGAGCCGCTGCCGCCCCGTCGCGGCGGCGCGGGTGCGGTCATGCTGGCGCAGCTGGATCGGGGCGCACTGTGCGAAAAACCCGGGGGCACTCTGGTGCTGGGTTGCGACCGGACCGATCCCGAAGGCACCCGTGCGGCATTGCTCGCCGCTATCGCGCCGGGGGGGATGCCGATTGCCGACGATCCCGCCAGCCTCGCCCTGCTCGGGCTGGCAGAACGGGTTGCAGACAGCGACATCCCCGTGCTGGTCGAAGGCCCCACCGGTACCGGCAAGGAAGTGCTTGCGCGGTTCCTGCACGCGGCAAGTCCGCGCCGCGATGGTCCGTTCGTGGCAGTCAATTGTGCCGCCATGCCTGAGGCCATGCTCGAGGCGCTGCTGTTCGGCCACCGCAAGGGCGCCTTTACCGGCGCGAGCGAAGCAAGCGAAGGCTTCTTCCGCGCAGCGGACGGCGGCACTTTGCTGCTCGACGAGATCGGCGAACTGCCGCTGGCGCTCCAGGCCAAGTTGCTGCGGGCCTTGCAGGAAGGCGAAGTGGTGCCCCTTGGCGCCACCGCGCCGGTCAAGGTTGATGTGCGGGTGGTAGCGTGCACCAACCGCCACCTGCCGCGCGAAGTGGAACAGGGCCGGTTCCGCGAGGACCTCTATTACCGTCTGAACGTCTTTCCCTTGCGCCTGTCGGCCTTGCGCGACCGGGTGCGCGACATTGCGCCGCTCGCCTTCGCGATGGTGATCCGTCACGGCTTGGGAGGTGGCCGGGTGCGCTGGATTGCGCCAGCTGCACTTGCCCTGCTGCGCAGCCACCCCTGGCCGGGCAACGTACGCGAGCTGGAAAACGTCATGCGCAGGGCGCTGTTGCTGGCCGGTGACCGCTCGACCATCCTGCCCGAAGATATCCGCTTCGATGCTGCAGTGCGCCCCGTCGACGACCAGCCCGCCCGTTCCGAACCTGACGGCAGCCTCAGCGACATTGCCTTCCGCTCCGAAGCCGAGGCGATCCTGCGCGTGCTCGACGAATGCGGGGGTCATCGCGGTGACACGGCGCGCAAGCTCGGCATTTCCGAGCGGACCCTGCGCTATCGCCTAGCCCAGATGCGTGATTGCGGCCTTGCTGCTGCGGGAGGCCGGGCATGAATCCGCTTGGTGGCAGCCCCGGCCTGCAAGGTGTGCTGGCCTTGCGCCAGCAAATCCTCGACCGCAACGAGGGGCTGAAGGCGCTGCAACAGGCGACCACGCCGCCTGTCTCCCCGCCCCCGGCCACGCCGGACTTCGGCGCGACGCTGAAAGGCGCGCTGGAGCAGGTCAACGCCAGCCAGTCGCGTGCCAGCGAGCTTGCCGCAGCCTATGAGCGCGGCGAAGTGACCGACATTGCCCAGGTCATGGTTGCGCGGCAGGAATCGGGCATCGCCTTTGAAGCCACGTTGCAAGTCCGCAACAAGCTGCTGTCCGCCTACCAGGACATCATGCGGATGGGGGCGTGATAGATGTCTGACGCCGCACCCGCACCTGTCCTGCTCGATCAGTTGCCACCGGCGCCGGCGGACTGGCGCGGTCGCGCACGTCAGTTCCTCGCGCAACCGGCGGTCCAGCGCAGCCTGCCGGCGCTTGCCGGGCTTGGCGCGCTGGGCGGGGCGGGGCTGCTCTATCTCGCGCTGGCCGAAGGGCCGCAGCGCACACTCTATTCCTCGCTGACCGATGCCGAGCGGGCGGAAGTTGTCGCGACGCTTGATACTGCCGGGATCGGGTATACCATCGACAACGCGACCGGCGCGCTCAGCGTGGGCGAGGATGACCTCTATCGCGCGCGGATGCTGGTCGCCAGCGAGACCGCGCTGGCAACGCCCGACAGCGGCACTGCCATGCTCGACTCGATCCCGCTTGGCGCGAGCCGTACACTGGAAGGCGAGCGCCTGCGCCTGGCGCGCGAGCGCGAGCTTATGCTGACGATCCAGGAAATCGACGGGATCGAGTCCGTCCGCGTCCACCTCGCCACGCCGGAACGATCCGTGTTCGTGCGCGAGAACGCCGAACCGAGTGCTTCGGTCATGGTCAGGCTGGCGCGCGGGCGCAGCCTGACCCCTGACCAGGTCGAAGCGATTACCAACCTCGTTGCCGCGTCGGTTCCGGGCATGCAGGGCCAGATGGTACGGGTGGTCGACCAGAATGGTCGCCTCCTGTCATCACTCCGGGACGGCGCAGCAGATGGCCTGTCGCTCCAGCGCGAACATGAAGCCAAGTTGCGCGAACAGCTCGACAAGCTGCTGATCCCGCTGCTGGGCGAAGGCAACTTTTCCAGCGAAGTCCAGGTCGAACTTGCGCGCGAGGAAAGCACTTCCGCGCGCGAGACCTATGACAAGGAAGGCGTGATCCAGACCGAAGCGGAAAACCGCAGCCTGCGCGCCGCAACCGGTGCAGCGGGCGGAGTGCCCGGCGTGCTGGCCAACACTCCGCCTCCGCCAGCCGAACTGGTGCCTGGCGCGCCGCAAGGCACGCAGGCGCAGCCCGGTGCTGCGGGCACTGACGAGGAAACCAGCGCCCGGCGCAGCTATGCCTTGGGGCGCGAAGTGGCGGTCACCAGTGTTGCGCCGGGCGGGGTGGCGCGGATATCTGTCGCTGTTGCGGTAAGCCAGGAAGCGCTCAAGAAGATCGCTCCGGCGAACGAGGCCCGCCTTCGGGCGCTGGTCGAAGCCGCCGTTGGTGCCGATGCCGACCGGGGTGACCAGGTCAACGTGATGGTCGGCAAGTTCGAACCGGCGACGCTGGAAGACCCGCCGTTCTACGAGACCTCGTGGTTTGCGACTGCGCTGCGGTATGGCTCGGCCATGCTCGCGCTGCTGCTGGTGCTCCTGTTCGGCGTGCGCCCGCTTCTGGCGATCCTGCGCGGCAAGCAGGAGCCACAGGCCGAGCCAGCCGCCGAAACTGACGAGGAAGAAACCGAGGGCGAACCGGGACAGCTGCCGCCGGAGCCGATCGAGCTCACCGGTGAAGCGCTGCGCGAACAGGTCGCGCTCGCCCGGCAACTGGCGAGCGAGCAGCCGGACCGCGCCGTAATCGCGCTCCAGCGCATGCTGGCAGCACCGGCCCAGGGAGCCGAGCAATGAGCGAGCTTCAACCGATTGCAGCCAGTGAATGCGCCGCAGTGTTCCTGATGCTGCTGGATGAAGCCGATGCCGCGGCCCTCTTGTCCCGGCTCGGTCCGGACGAATTGCAGCGGGTCGGCACAGCGATGATCCGTCTCGGTGAAGTCGAACCGGCGCGTATCGCCGAAGCGATCGCCGGCTTCGTGGCCGAAGCAGACAATGCGGCCCTGCCTGCCCATGGCCGGGCCGAGCAGCTTGGCAGCCTGCTCAACCGTGCAGTCGGGCCGGTGCGCGGCGACAGTCTGATGCAGCGGATCATGCCTGACGCAAGGCCGCAATCTGTCGAGATCGCCCGCTGGCTCGCACCTGAGGTGCTCGCCGGCCTGGTCGAAGCCGAGCACCCTCAAGTCATCGCGGTGCTCTTGCTGATGCTCGATGCGGAGGCCGCGGGTGAAGTTCTTGCAGCCCTGCCACCTTCGGTTCAGCCGGCTGTGGTCGAGCGGGTCGCACGCCTGGAGAAGGTCACCGGCGAAGCAGTCTCGCTGCTGGACACGGTACTGTCCGCCCAGATCGGGGAGCGCTTCGGCGCTGCTGCGCTCGTCGTTGGCGGTGCCCGCGAAGCGGCCAACCTCATCAATCTCGCGGGCGGGCAGGTCAACCGCACCGTCATGCCTGAGATCGAGCGGCGCGACAGCCCGCTGGCCAAGGCGATCGAAGCCGAAATGCTGACCTTCGAAATGCTGTTCGAACTCGATCCGCAATCGATGGGCCGCTTGCTGCGTGACGTCGATAACGTCCAGCTGGTGACAGCGCTGAAGGGCCTCGAGGAGCAGGACCGCGCGCCGTTCTTCGCCGCGATGTCGAGCCGCGCGGCCGATGGCGTGCGTGACGAGATCGAACTGCTCAGCAAGGTCAAGCGCAAGGATGTGCTGGCCGCGCAGAAGGCTGTGATCGAGCTGGCCCGCCGTCTGCGCGACGAAGGCGAGATCGCGCTGGGGGCGGGCGATGGCGAATTTGTCTGACCTGCTCGGTGCGGTGCGCGGGGAGACAGCAGTTCCGCAGTGGATCGCGGCCATGCGACCTGCTGGCGGTTTTCGCGCGCTGGTGGAGGAAGAGATCGAAACGCCGCAGTCCGAGCCCGAGCCTTCACCCGACCCCGGGGCCGAAATGGATGCGGCGCTCGCTGACGCCTATGCCCGGGGACAAGCCGATGCGCGCCTGGCCTTTGAAGCGCAACAGGCTGACGACAACGCAGCCCGTGAAGGGCTGACGCTAGCCTTCACCCGCCTCGACAATGCCGCGCGCCTCGCCCTGGCCGAACAGCTCGCGGAGCAAGTGGCAAACCTGTGCAGTGAGGTGATCGAGCCGGTCCTGGTCGACCACGCGGCACTGGCTGCGCGCTGCACCACTCTGATGGATTCGATCGGTGATGTGACCGGGCAGCTCACCCTCCATCTGCACCCTGACGACGTTTCCCTGCTGGACGATAGCGTGCCGCGGGAGTGGTCGATTCACCGCGACCCGGCGCTGCCGCGTGGCACGCTGCTGCTGGCACATGCCGATGGCGCCCTGGCCGACGGCCCGGAAGAATGGCGCCGCCTGATTGCTGCGGCACTCGCGTCATGATTACCCTGCTGGAACCAGAACTGGCGCGCATCGGTGGGGCCCGGGTCAAGCTCGCGCCGGTCCGTCTTGGCCGGGTGGTCCGGTGTGAAGGCGGCCTGATCGAAGTCGCCGGTTTGCCAACGCCTGTCGGGACTCTGTGCCGCATTGTCGGCGAGCGGGATGATCCGGAAAGCACCGCCGAAGTCATCGGTTTCCGCGCGGGCCACAGTATCATGATGCTGCTGGGCGATAGCGCGCGGCTGCAACCCGGGGCGCTGGTCCGTGCGGAAGGCCATCCCGGGATGGTGCGTGTGGGCGAAGCGCTGCTGGGCCGGGCGGTTGACGGCAATGGCCGGCCGCTCGACGGCGGGCCGCGCCCGCGCTGCGAGGCGTACTGGCCGCTCGGCGGGGTCCGGGAAGGCGCGCTTGAGCGGGGCTCTGTTACCGCGCCGTTCGATTGTGGTGTGCGGGCCATCAACGCACTGACCACCGTCGGGCTGGGCCAGCGGGTCGGGATCATGGCAGGCTCCGGCGTGGGCAAGTCGGTACTGATCGACATGATTGCCGATGCGGGCGAAGCCGATGTCACCGTCATCGCGCTGGTCGGCGAGCGGGCACGCGAAGTCTCCGAATTCGTGCGCCGTCACCTGCCC
>JAHDXX010000088.1:0-4415 GCA_023384025.1 Sphingomonadaceae bacterium | reverse complement strand
CCCGCAGATCATGCGCCAAACCTGCGCCTGCGCGGCGCGCAGTTCGCTTGCGCCGTGGCCGAGCATTTCCGGGCGCGAGGGCTCAAGGTCCTGCTGATCCTCGACAGCCTGACCCGGCTTGCCCACGCCGCGCGTGAAATCGGGTTCCTGCTCGGGGAACCGGGCGCCGCGCGCGGGTATCCGCCGTCTGCGCTTGCTGCGATTACACGTCTGGTCGAGCGGGCCGGCAATTCCGCCAGCTCTGGAGGTTCGATCACCGGCTTCTACACCGTGCTGGCCGATGGAGATGACCAGGCCGATCCGGTGGTCGATACCGCGCGCGCAATCCTTGACGGCCATATCGTTCTCTCGCGCGAACTCGCCCAGCAGGGCCATTATCCGGCGATTGATATTCCTGCCTCGCTCAGCCGGGTCATGGACGGCATAGTCGAGCCGGTCCATCGCGCCGATGCCCGGGCATTCCGATCGCTGGTGTCAACCTGGCAGGCCAATCGCGATCTGGTGCTGATGGGGGCCTATCGCAGCGGCGCAGACGCTCAGCTCGACCGGGCCATGGCGATGAAGGACCGCTTGGCAGAATTCCTCCAGCAGGAACCGCACGAACGCGCTTCGCTCAGCGAAAGCGTTGCAGGCCTTCATGCGGTGATGGCCGATGGCTGACCGGCGCAAACTGCTGGCCCGGATCGAGCGGGTTCGTGCGGTCGAGCGGCAGGAAGCCCTCGCAAGCCTGACGGCTGCCCGGGCGGAACAGGCGCGTATGGAAGAGGTTGCCCGCCGCAGCCGGGCGCTGGTCGGGTCGGGTCTGCCCGCAGGAGGGGTGCATGATGGCGGCGGGCTGGTCTCGGCGCTTGCCTTTCATGCCCGGCTGGCGGGCCTTGTCAGCGATGCCGACCGGCTCGGTGCACGCGCCGCCGCAGGGGCGCACGACGCGAGCACCGCGCTGGCCCGGGCTGACCGGCGGCTCGATCTGGTCCGTGAACGGACTGCGCAGGAAACGGCGCGGGCCGACGCACAGCAATTGGCACGAGGCTTGCTGTCAGTTGGACAGACCCCGCGAAGGAGCGCATGATGGACCTGACCGCAATCCCTGTCCTGCCGGCAAATGCACCGGCAATCATGCTCGCTCCGCCCGTGCTGAATGCGGGTGAGCCGCTGGTCGTTGCTGGTCCGATGCGGCCCTTTCCCGAGATGCTGGCCGCCCTCACCGAGAGCAGGGCACCAGCAGCGCCCTTGCAGTTGGGTGAGGCTGCTGAGCCGCCCCAGACGCCTGCCCCGTCGCCCGCCCCATCGCCCGCAGCGATCTTGCCGGGCCAGCAGGCGGAAACCGGCAATGAACCGTCCGGCGCCGAACCCGGCAAGGATTTGCCGGAGCATTCGGCAGAAGGCGGCAACAATTTGCCGGTCGCCATCGTGCCGGTGCCGCTTACGCTGGCGACAATCTTGCCGCAGACCATTCTGCCCGAACCGGCCCCTGCCGTAAGCAAGGCCGCGCCGCCGGCGCAGCCGATTGCCGACCCGCGCTTTATCATCAGAGCTGGCGGGCCCGAACAGGTCACGCCCTTGGCAGATCCGGATACGGTCAAGCCTGATGCCGAAGGTCAGGCAGTGCCGGTGCCAGCCGTTGCTGCACCGGCGAAGGGGGACGCTGACCAGCGGCCCGAAATCCAGATTTCCCGCGAGGCAGCACCGGTGCCGACCACGCCAGCCCTGACAGTGCGCGAAGCACCTTCTGCCCCGTCTGCGCAACCCCTCTCGTCAGTCGCCGCGTCGCCGGTGGCCGCCGAGCAAATCGAGGCACTGGTCGAAGTGCTGGCCCAGGCGCGCGAAGCTGGTCGCGGCGCGCGAGGCGATGTTACCTTGCGCCATGGCGAGTTCGGCACGGTCGCAATCCGGATCGAGCAGGCAGACGGCGAAACCCGCGCCGTGCTCAACGGACGCGACCCCGGCTTTGCCCCGGCAGTGATGGCCGCGCTGGCCGATCGTGCGACCACCGGTTCGTCCGACTACCAGCAGCCGTCGCAGCAGCGCGGTGGAGAGCAATCGGGGCAAGCGACGGCGCAGGGCCAGTCGCAGGGCCAGTCTCACAACGATGCCCGCCAGCCTGACCGGCGCCAGATGCAACATGACCTTGCCGCACCTCCCCGCACGAGCCGTTCGGATCGCGATGGGAATACGTCCGGCGAGCAAGACCAGCCGCAAGGGCGCTTCGCCTGATTTCGTCACCACACCAGCAAGGATTGAACAGCCATGGCCAAGGCCAAACCCGCCGATGACCAGCCCGCCAAGTCCGGCGGCAAGATGAAACTGGTTCTGATCGCCGTTGCCATGCTCGCCGCCGGAGCAGGCGGCGCCTATGGCGCGGTCGCTTCCGGGCTGCTCGGCGGCCACGCTGCATCCGGCCCCGACCTGCCGCGTCAGGTCACCAAGGGGGGCGAGGATCCTTATGCCCCCGCCAGCGACGCGAAGGGCAAGGATGCGGGAGCCGAGCCGGTCTATGGCGATGGCGGCAGCCAGTTCCGCCGTCTCTATTTCAGTTTCGAGGAAGGGTTCACCTCGAACCTCAAGGACTCGACCGGGCTGGTGCAACTGACCCTGGCGGTTTCGACGACCTATGACGGGCGCGTGCTGCAATGGCTGGAGCGGCACCAACTGGCGATCCGTTCGGCAGTGCTGGTCGAACTAGCGAACACGCCGGAAGAAGACGTGTTCACTGCCGAAGGCAAGCAGCGGCTCCAAGACCGGCTGGTCAAGGCGATAAACCGGGTGCTGACCGAGCAGGAAGGGTTCGGCGGAGTGGATGCGGTCCATTTCCGGTCGTTCCTTGTCCAGTGAAGCCGGTCCGCGAATTCGTCGCCGAGCGGCTTGCGGTGCAGCATTGTGCCGAGCTGTTGCGCAGTAGTCAGGCCGAGTTCGATCTGGCGGCCGCAAGTGCTGATCTGGTCAGCGAGCTGGCGCTGGTACTGCCGGCACGGCTCGAAGCCTTGCTTCTCGGGCCCCGGATCATGGTGAGTGACTGGCCGGTGGAAGGCTCGACCGCCGGTGCATTGGCCGCGAGCTGGTCCGCGCCGTCAATCCACTACATGATCACCTTGGCTCCGGGGCTGCCCCGCTTCGTTGTTTCGTTCGACAATGCCCTGGCCCTCGCGCTGACCGACCGCCTGTTTGGCGGTGCGGGGGATGTGCCGAACGATGTGCCCAAGGCGCTGCCGCAATCGGCCGCGCTGGCCGTCGAGAGGCTGGTCCGCAGCCTTGCAGCTGCCCTCGGCCCGCTGTGCGGAATATCCGGCGATGATACGGCGATCGCCCGCCATGCGGTGTTTCACCGGCTGGGTGCGTTCAAGCGGAACACCCGCTGCCTTCACTGGAGCATGACCATCGAACAGCAGGACAGTGATCCCTGGAACCTCAGCGTGGCGGTGGATGAAGAGGGCCTGCGCGCCTTGCTTGAACAGCGCGCTGCGGGAGGGCCGGCCAAGTCGGCCTCTTATTCGCCCGATCCCCACGCGGCCGCCTTTGGGACCATTCCGCTGGCGCTGTCCGCAATCGTCGCTGAACTTCATCTTCCCCTCGCCCGTCTGGCCGAGCTCAAGCCCGGCTCGACCATTCCTTTCGCCCCGCGCCGCGAGGTGCCGCTGCTGGTCGGCGGGCAGATCTTCGCCACTGGCACCGTTGGCACCCTCGACGAGCGCGTCGCGCTGCGGCTCGGCCGCATTTCCTGAAACCGGAGACATCCCATGACATCGAATTCTTCAACCCTTGGCCTGATCGGCGAAGTCATGGTCAGCCTCAGTGTCGAACTGGGGCGGACCGAAATGGCGCTGCGCGACGTGTTGGCGCTGGGGGAGGAAAGCGTGGTGCCGCTCGACCGGCTGACGGATGAGCCGCTCGACGTGCTGGTCAACGGCAAGGCGATCGCCAAGGCCGAAATCGTTACGGAGAACAACCGCTTCGTGCTGCGGATTGTCGAACTCGTCGGTGGTCCGCGTGCAGCCGATGGCACCGTGGCGGAGGCTGCCTGATGGGCTGGTACCTCGCCAAGATGCTGCTGCTGGTGCCGCTGCTGGGGCTGATGATCTGGGGCAGCCTGAAGCTGACGCAGCGGGTGCAGCAAAAGCTCAGCGGGAACGCGCCCGGCCATCCCCAGCGCACCCGCGTGGTGGAAACGACCTTTCTTGGGCCCGGCCTGAAGCTGGCCGTGGTGGAGTTTCGCGGGCGCGAGATCCTGCTTGGCTGTTCGCGCGCCGGGCTGACGCGGCTCGCCGATGTGCCGCTATCGCCGGAGGCCGGGCAATGATCATCCGCATCGTGGCCCTGCTCGGGGTGCTGGCGGCACTGGCTCTGCCGGACGTGGCGCTGGCGCAGACCGCCGGACTGGCCGGTGCGCAAGACCGCGCGCTGCCGCCGTCGCCGACCGC
>JAHDXX010000087.1 GCA_023384025.1 Sphingomonadaceae bacterium | reverse complement strand
GACGCACGAAAAAGGCCTCCGCCACGGATGACGGAGGCCTTCGGGATCGTGTCACCAACCGGTTGGACGGGAGGGGGGGTCTCGGCGGTGACAGCAAGATAAAGCGCGAAGCCAGATCCTGTTCCCGGGCCACCGCAATTTTTTTTGCATTACGTGTCGGGGTGTTCCTGGGATCGAGCGCACTCCGCTCTGGGGGCGGGAACCGGAATGAGGCGCAGGCGTTGCTGGCGAAACGGACTGTGTCCGTCACTCTGTTTCAAGGGAAGGGAATTCATGACGCTTGCCGATAATGTGGCCGCCAATCTGCCTTTGCTGCGGCGCTACGCCCGGGCCTTGACCGGTTCGCAGGCAACCGGGGACGCGTTCGTGCGCCAGACGCTGGAAGCGGCTCTCGCAGATGCCGCGCTCAAGGCCGAACTGGCCGAGGGGCGCTTGGCGCTCTACCGGGCGTTCAACAAGGTCTGGTCTGCAACCAGCCTTGAAGCTGTCGAGGAAGGTGAAGTTGCCGGCTATCATGAGGGCGCGGTCCAGGACCGCCTGCGTGCCGTTACTCCGCTGGCGCGGCAGGCGCTGCTGCTGACGACGCTGGAGGACTTTACCTACGCCGAGGCCGCATCGATCCTTGATCGCAGCGAGAACGATGTTGCGGAACTGGTGCGTGAAGCCATTGCCGAGATCGACCGCGAGACTGCGACCGATGTCCTGATCATCGAAGACGAGCCGCTGATTGCGATGCAGCTCGAGGATCTGGTGACCGGGCTCGGGCATAACATCTGCGGCACGGCTGCCACCCGCACCCAGGCGCAGGACGTCATGGCGCGTTCAACCCCCGGCCTGGTGCTGGCCGATATCCAGTTGGCTGACGGTTCGAGCGGTCTTGATGCCGTGGACGATATTCTCGCCATCGCGAGCGTCCCGGTGATCTTCATCACTGCCTACCCCGAACGGCTGCTGACCGGCGACCGGCCCGAACCGACCTATCTGGTCACCAAACCGTTTCGCGAGACCACTGTCCGGGCAGCGATCAGCCAGGCGCTGTTCTTCAATTCCACCCGGCCGATCTAGACATATCGTTCACAGCGGGACCAGGTATCGAGGGGGCATCCGGCAAGTCCGGTGCCCTCTTTTTCCGTACCCGGCTCAGGGATTGGACGATGCGCGAAACTCACGCCCGATATCGGGCCCGCAAGGCAAAATCGCTCGGTGTTCGCACGGGAACCAGCAAGACGCACCTCAGCCCCTCTTCGGAGAAGGCAATGTCGACCGGCTGCCCGAGTTCGTGCGCCACGATCCGTTCAATGAGTTGCAGCCCGAAGCCCTGACTCCTGACGCTTCTGTTGCCCGCGTTGCCGGATTCCTGCCAGACCACCCGCGCCAGATCCGATTTGACCAGCTCCCAGCTGACTGACACGGCCCCGCCTGCCGTGCTGAAGGCTCCGTGACGCGCGGCATTGGTGGCCAGTTCGTGCACCGCCATACCGAACGACAGTGCATCGCCCGGCGCGAGCTGTACTGGTGGCCCTGTGATCTCGATATTGCGGGCATCATCAGCAAAGTAGAGTGCCAGTTCGGCCTCCACGACATCATGCAGCGAAGTGGTGCCCCACTCAGAGCGGGTGAGCAGGTCGTGCGTGGCCGACATCGCCCGGACCCGCCCGTCCAGCCCGTCTGCGAACTGGTCCAGACTGGTCGCGCGGCGGCGGGTGAGGGCGATGATAGACAGGATGTTGGCCAGCGCATTCTTGACCCGGTGGTTGAGTTCGCGGGTCAGGGAATCGCGGATCGAATCCTGCTCTTCGAGCCATGCGAGGGCGGCCTGATCTTCCATGACCTGCCGTGTCAGCAAGCGGACGACGACCAGCAGGAGGCTGGCCACGAGCAAACCGAAGATCAGTGTCAGCATGCCCAACCGGGACAGTGAATCGTCCGTTATCGCGGCTATTTCCAGAAACATTGGCCGGTTGGCGAAATTGACCGGCTGGACCAGCGTCAGTCCGGCTGCTTCGGCGTTGCCCGTTTCCGCGAGGACGTTTTCCGGCGCGGGGCGGCCATCATGGAGCCTTATCCGGTGGGGGTAATCGGGGGCGAGCTTGACGGCTGAGCCAAGGAAATCGGCTGCATTGAACGGGCTGTAGATAAAGCCGCGCAGGCTTCGGCCTGGGTTCGTGCTGTCATAGACCGGCATGTAGATCAGGAAGCCGGGCGCCTTGCTCCGGCCTTCCTGCACCAGCACGATGCGACCGCTGGCGGTCGGGCGAACGCTGCGCTCAGCCTCGTCCATGGCCGCACGCCGGACCGGTTCGGAATACATGTCGTAACCCAGCGCCCGGCGATTGCGCTCGGTTGCCGGATGCAGGAATGTCACCGGTACGATCCGTGCGTCGCCTGCGGGCGGCTCCGGGGTGATGCTGAACCGGGTGGTACCGGCAGCGATCATTTCCTGCTTGAACGCCGGTGCATCAGCCGGGGCGAGGGCGCGGGCCCAGCCGATCCCTTCTGCGCCGAAGTAATCGCTTTCCAGCCGCAAGCTGTCGACAAATCCGGCAAATGCTTCGCGCGAAAGGTCATCGCGGATCACGAACAGGGCCGCGCCAGCCTGGAGATAGGCCGAAGCGGCGTCGCCCCTGCGCTCAATGGCAGACGCAATGGTCTGCGCTTCCTCCCCCAGCCGGGCGACACGCCGCTCGCGTTCTCCAGACTCGATGGCATAGACACTCAGGGCCGTGATGCAGGCGATCAGGGCGAATATGGTCAGCGGGATCGCCCGCGGATATTCGACCAGCCAGCGGCGCACTTCACGCTGCCTGGCCAGGGCCTTGCGCTCGCGTTCGGGTGGCTCGTTCAGCGTCACATCAGGTCCGGCAAAATTCCCATTGGCAAGGGAACCTATGACGCTCGACATCGTTCCTCAATCGATTACCTGAAAATGCCGGTTCTGTTCCGGATGGCCGCACAAGGCCGCAGCAAGACTTGGAATGTGAAATGACGCTTGAGATCAACCATGGTGGCGAAGGCGAGGCGCGACAGGCGCGGGCGCCGGCAGCTACTGCCAAACAGCGGCCCGAGTGGGCGGACGGATTGCGCAAGCTGTACGACTCGGTGGTCGAAGAGCCTCTGCCTGACAGCTTCCGCGATCTGCTCGACCAGCTCGACAAGAACGACTGATGGCCGTGCATACCCTTACTGCCGCGGACAAGTCCGCGTTCAAGCGCGAGCTTGCCGAGGTCGTGCCGCACTTGCGCGCATTTGCGCGCGGGTTGTGCGGTCGGCCCGACATGGCGGACGATCTGGTGCAGGAGACCCTGCTCAAGGCCTGGGCCGCACAGGAACGGTTCGAGCCCGGCACTTCGATGCGGGCATGGACTTTCGTGATCCTGCGCAACGTCTATCTCACCGAAATGCGCCGGAACCGGTTTCGCGGCGAATACGATGAAACGGTGGCCGAGCGCATCCTGGTCCAGTCTGCCGAACAGGAAGAGCCGATTCACCTCAATGACATGCGCCGGGCGCTGATGGCCTTGCCGGAAGAGCGCCGGGAGGCGCTGCTGCTGGTCGGGGCAGGGGGCTTCAGCTACGAGGAAGCCGCCGAGATCTGCCAGTGCCCTGTTGGCACGATCAAGAGCCGGGTCGGGCGCGCTCGTGCCGCGATCACGGCCATGCTGGACGGGGGCGAGATGCCTGAAGGGGATCACGCCAAAGCGGCTGACGCGCACGCGTCGATCCTGGCTGAACTCGAGCTGGTGTCGGCTCCTGCCACATAACCGGGTGGCCTCAGCTGGCCGGATATCGAACGCGGAACGCCAGCCGACAAACCCGCTTGCGCGTTGCCGGGCACCGCGCCAAACCGTGCAGCAATGAGCGAACCAACCCCTTCTGACAGACCGCTGCGCAAGGCGCGGCTGGCGTTTGCGGAAGAGGAATTGCGCCTGATGTCGGCGCTGGTCGTGATGCTCGGGATCGGGCTGTTCCTCGCCCTGCCGTTCGTGCTCTCGATCGGGTCGGTTGTATTCCTGCCGGTGGCGACCGCGTTTGTGCTGATGATTGTCCTGTCGCCCCTGGCCGACCGGCTTGCGCGCTGGGGCCTGCCCAATGTGGTTGCGTCGTTCGCGGCCCTGGTGGTGTTCATCGCGATCCTGTTGCTGGCGCTGGCGCTTATCCTTCAACCGGCGGTTGCCCTGTACGATTCGCTGCCGGCCATGGCCCAGCAGGTCGGTGCCCGCTTTGCAGAATTCGAGAGCCAGTTCAGCTGGCTGGCCATGGCCAACGAGCGGCTGGGTTCGCTGATGGGCGCCGACAAGGCCCCGCGCGTGGTGCTCGACAGCCCCTCCGTGCTGGAACAGCTCGCCCTCGCCACCCCAAGCGTTCTGGTCGAAGTCCTGCTGACCTTCCTGCTGACATTCTTCATGATCGAATCGCGCGTGCGGCTTCGTCGCCACCTGCTGTTCGACCGCGCATCGCATGGTACCTCGATCAAGGCTGCGCGGGTCATGCGCGAAATCCAGGACCGGGTTGCCGCCTACATCCTGACCGTCGCATGGATCAACACCGGGGTAGGTATCGTGGTGGCCCTGGGGGCATGGGCGCTCGGGGTTGATGCCCCGATCATGTGGGGCGGGCTTGCCGCCATGCTCAACTTCATCCCCTATATCGGGCCGATGGCGATGACGGCGCTGCTGGCGCTATTCGGGCTGGGCACGGCTGACACAGTCCTGCTCGGGCTTGTCCCAGCCGCAGCCTATCTCGGGCTGCACACGGTCGAATCGAATGTGGTGACGCCGTCGATCCTCGGGGCGCGGTTCACTGTCAGCCCCGTCATGATCCTGATTGCGCTGAGCTATTTCTCGTGGATCTGGGGCGTGCTCGGGGCCTTGCTGTCAGTGCCGATCCTGCTGATCCTCACCGCACTGTTCGAACATATCGGGCGGCCCAACCTGATCGGTTTCGTCTTCGGGGAGCCGCTGTTTCCGGGCAGCCTGGAGCGGCTTGACCTGTTTCCCGAAGAGAGTGCGGGCGGGCAACCGTGACAGCTGCCCGCCGCGTCACCAAGCGCGAAGATCAGGCGGGATAGGTCCAGACCGATCCGCGGGCGAGGTTATCCGAAGCAAAGCCCCAGTCGAGCTTGCCGATTACCGCATCGAGATAGGCCGGGCGCTTGTTCTGGTGGTCGAGGTAGTAGGCGTGTTCCCACAGGTCGATGACCAGCAGCGGGTTGAAGCCGCTGTCAGCCAGTGTGTCGCCGTCATGCGTCTCCTCGATTGAAAGCGAGCCACCCTTCTCGGCCAGCCAGACCCAGCCGCTGGCAAAGTGGCCAGCGCCGCGATCGGCCAGCTGCTTGGCGAGGCCGTCGCGCGAGCCGAATGCCTTGTCGATCATCGCTGCCAGCTCGTCTGACGGGGCACCGCTGTCGGGCGCGAGCGAGTGCCAGAAAAAGCCGTGGTTCCAGCTCTGCGCCGCATTGTTGAACAGGCCCTGGTTGCTGCCCCGTGCAGCGGCGATGACTTCTTCCAGCGACTTGTCGGCAAGCTCGGTGCCTTCGATCGCGGCGTTGGTCTTGTCGATGTAGGCCTGATGGTGCTTGCCGTGGTGGTACGAGAACGTCTCGGCCGAGATGGCGGGTTCCAGTGCATCGGCGGCGAACGGCAAATCGATCAGCTTGAAGGGCATGTCAGTTCCTTGGTCATGCGGTTGGGGGATTGGTTCGGCTGAACAACGCGCCAGCGCGCGATTGGTTGCCGGTCAATCGGTCCGCGCGCGTTCAACTGTACTGGCGACAGCCACGTTCATCGTCACATTGCCCAGCGTGCGCATGATATCGGGCAGCATCTCCACTGCGACCAGCAGCGCGAGCGGCTCCACCGGGATGCCCATGGCGATGGCGATCGGGCCGATCGAGATCACGAAGCTGATCGACCCGGGCAGGCTGACAGAGCCGACGCTGATGATGAAGGCCACCGCGATCCCTGCCAGCAATACCGCCGGCGTCAGCTCCACTCCGGCCAGTGTCGCAACATAGATAGCCACCGCCATGTTCATCGCCGGGCTGGTCGCGCGGAAGATTGCTACCGCAAGCGGCAGGGCGAAGTCGGCGGTGCTGTCACGCAAGCCGAGCCGCTTGGCGCTCGCAAGCATCGCAGGCAGGCTGGCGAGCGAACTTTGGGTCGAGAACGCTACCGCCTGCGCCGGGATCATCGCCTTGGCGAACCGCACAGGGGCGATCCGCCCGCCCAGCCAGGCGAGGAGGTAGCCGCCGATGAACACCACTGTGCCCATTGCGGTGACAGTGAGGATATAGTGAAGGAAAGTGGCGAAGGCGCCGCCCCCGGCCTGTGCGGCAACCCCGATGCCGAGCGCAAACACACCCACCGGCGCCAGCCACAGGACCCAGCCGATCAGGGTGAGCATGGCATTGGCGAGGGCGTGGAACAGCGCCAGAAGCGTATCGCGCTGCGCATCGGGCAGGCGCGCTACCGCCACGGCGAACAGGGCGAAGAAGATGGTCAGCGGCAGCATTGCTGTTTCAGCCGCAGCCGCAATGACGTTGGGCGCGATCAGCGAACCGATGAAGTCCCCGATCCCCGGCACGGTCTGGCTTGCAACCTCACTGGTGTTGAGCAAGGCAGCAGCCGAGGGCGGCGGCGGAAACAGGTCGAGCAGCAATGGCATCAGCAGCGCCGTCGACAGCCCGCTGAGAAACAGGATCGCGATCACCAGCGTCAACATGCGCCGCGCAACGGCGCCGGCGCTCGCCGCGCCGACCAGCTTCGCGATCCCCAGCACCAGCAATGCCGCCACCAGCGGGATGATCGTCATCTGCAGCGCGCGCAGCCAGAGCGAGCCGATGATGTCGGTTGCCGGCAGGGCGGCTTCCAGTGCTGCGCTACCGCTCAGGATCCAGCCGAGGGCCAGCCCTGCGACAAGGCCGCCGAAAGTCCACCAGACCGGCAGGCGGATGGCGATCAGTTCCCCCTTGTCCGCTTTTGTCGGTTCCATGCCTGTGTGCCCTTCCCTTTGCTGCGCGAACGCGCCAGAAGCCCGTGGCAAATAACCGCGTGGGGGCAAAGCCCTTTCCTGCATACGGAATTGTGAACAATGGGACGGAAATTCTTCGGTACCGACGGCATTCGCGGCCAGACCAACAGCGGTGCGATGACCGCTGCCATGGCGATGAAGGTCGGACAGGCGGCTGGCGCACATTTCCGCCGGGGCGAACATCGCCACCGGGTGGTTATCGGCAAGGACACCCGCCTGTCGGGCTACATGATGGAAAGCGCGCTGGTGGCGGGGTTCACCAGTGTCGGCATGGACGTGATCATGACCGGGCCTTTGCCGACCCCGGCGATTGCCCTGCTTACCCGCGAAATGCGGGCGGATATGGGCGTCATGATCTCTGCCAGCCACAACAAGTTCCAGGACAACGGGATCAAGCTGTTCGGCCCCGATGGCTTCAAGCTGTCGGACGAGGACGAGCTGGCGATCGAAGCACTGATCGAAAGCAATGTACCGCTTGCGCCGCCTGAAGCGATTGGCCGCGCCCGCCGGATCGAGGATGCGCGCGGGCGCTATATCCACGCGGTCAAGCAGTCGGTGGCGAGCGACATCCGGTTCGACGGGCTGAAAGTGGTGGTCGATTGCGCCAACGGCGCTGCCTATCAGGTGGCACCATCGGCGATCTGGGAACTGGGCGCGGAAGTGATCACGCTGGGCGTTTCACCCAATGGCACAAACATCAACGCCGGCGTCGGCTCGACCGCGCTTGATGCGATCAAGGCCAAAGTGGTCGAGGAAGGGGCCGACGTGGGCATCGCGCTCGATGGCGATGCTGACCGGCTGATCGTGATCGACGAAAAGGGGCAGGAGGTCGACGGCGACCAGATCATGGCACTGATCGCCACTCGTATGCTGGAACGGGGCACTTTGCGCGGGGGCGGGGTGGTGTCGACCGTCATGTCCAACCTCGGGCTGGAGCGGTATCTCCAGACCATCGGCCTCACGCTGGAGCGGACCAAGGTCGGCGACCGCTATGTGCTGGAGCGCATGCGCGAAGGCGGATTCAACGTCGGGGGCGAACAGTCGGGCCACATGATCCTGCTGGATCACGGCACCACCGGAGACGGAACGGTCGCGGCCTTGCGCGTGCTCGCCGGGCTGGTCCGCTCGGGCAAGCGCGCGAGCGAGTTGTGCCATGTGTTCGATCCCGTACCACAGCTGCTGCGCAATGTGCGCTATACCGGATCCTCCCCGCTGGAGAATGCCGTGGTCAAGGCCTGCATCGCCGATGCCGAAGCCGAACTGGTCGGCAAGGGCCGGCTGGTGATCCGCGCTTCGGGCACCGAGCCGTTGATCCGGGTCATGGCCGAAGGGGATGACGAAGCTCAGGTCGAGGCGGTGGTTGCGCGGATCTGCGCGGAAGTTGAAAGGGCTGTCTGACATCAGAGCCGGTCCAGTTCCGTTCGCCCTGAGCTTGTCGAAGGGCTGTCTTTCTTGGCAGGAAGAACGGTGCTTCGACAGGCTCAGCACGAACGGAAAGAGAGGTTAGCCGAATGTTGCAAATGCGCCCCGATTGCGAACGCTGCGGCACCGATTTGCCCGCCGAGGCACCGGGGGCTTTCATCTGCTCGTTCGAATGCACCTTCTGCGCCGAATGCGCCGACGCTGTCGATGATCGCTGCCCCAATTGTGGGGGCGAGCTGATGGACCGGCCGACCCGGGCGAAGAAGCTCCACGCGCAGTATCCGCCATCGGCAACACGGAAGCATTCCGGATGAAGGTGCCGCCCCGCATCCTTGCCATTGCCGGTTCCGACAGTTCGGGCGGAGCAGGAATCCAGGCCGATATCAAGACCGTAACCATGCTGGGCGGCTATGCCATGACCGCGGTCACGGCCGTAACCGCGCAGAACACCCTCGGCGTGCAGGCGATTGCTCCGATCGAGGCAGGTCTGGTGGCGCAGCAGATTGCGTCGTGCGCGGCCGATATCGGGGTCGATGCGGTCAAGATCGGGATGCTCCACGACAGCGAGATCATGCATGTGGTCGCTGAATCGCTTGGCGGGCAGGAAGGCCTCGCCGGGAAACCCGTGGTGCTCGACCCGGTCATGATCGCCACATCAGGCGCGGCGCTGATCGCTCCCGATGCGACCGAAACGATGAAAGCGCGGTTGTTTCCTTTGGCCACCCTGATCACGCCGAACCTGCCCGAGCTTGAATACCTTGCCGGACGGACGCTGCGCACCACTGCGCTGATGCAGGAAGGTGCCGCCCAACTGGCCCGGGCGCACGGCTGCCATGTGCTGGCCAAGGGCGGCCACACTGACGACGCGCGGATCATCGACCTGCTGGTGGCGCCAGACGGTTCGGCGAGCTATTTCGAGCACGACCGCATCGATACCCGGCATACCCACGGGACGGGCTGCACGCTGTCATCCGCCATTGCCACCCTGCTGGGCCATGGCCAGCCGCTCGGCAATGCCGTGCGACTCGCCCGGCAGTTTGTCCTGCGGGCGATCGAAGCTGCTCCGGGTTTCGGGGCCGGGCATGGCCCGCTGGGGCATCAGGGGGTGCGAACCCTGGCCTAGCAGGTCAGGTCATAGAACTCGGCGATGTGGCACCAGGCCTCTTCTGCCGTTTCGCACCACTGGAACAGCTCCAGATCCTTGTGGTTGATGGTGCCTTCATCGGCCAGCGCCTCGAAGTTGACCACCTTGTTCCAGAAGTCGCGACCGAACAGGATTACCGGAATCGGCCTCATCTTGCCGGTCTGGATCAGTGTCAGCAGCTCGAGGAACTCGTCGAGCGTTCCGAACCCGCCCGGGAACACCGCCACAGCCCGCGCGCGCAGCAGGAAATGCATCTTGCGCAGCGCGAAGTAGTGGAACTGGAAGCTGAGCGAGGGGGTGACATAGCGGTTGGGCGCCTGTTCGTGCGGCAGGACGATGTTGAGCCCGATGCTTTCGGCAGAGGCGTCGCTCGCTCCGCGGTTGGCGGCTTCCATGATCGACGGGCCACCGCCTGAGCAGATCACGAACTGGCGCTTGCCCTGTTCGATAATCGCTTTCTCGCTGACCATCCGGGCGAGCTTGTAGGCCTCACCATAGTACTTTGCCTTGGCGGCAAGGCTTTCGGCGACCTTCCGTTCCCGCTCGGGCAGGTCCTTTGCCTGTTCGAGCATGGCTCCTGCCTCTTCGGGCGAAGGTATCCGCGCCGATCCGTACATCACCAGGGTCGATCCGACCCCGGCTTCGTCGAGCAGCATTTCGGGTTTCAGCAGCTCCAGCTGGAAGCGGACCGGCCGCAGTTCCTCGCGCAGGAGGAAATCGCGGTCCTGGAATGCCAGCCGGTAAGCGGGATGGTCGGTCTGCGGGGTGTGGACCGGAGTCGCCTTGGAAAACTGGGCTTCGGCCTCGGCGGGATAGAACTTGCGTTCCGCCAGTTCGTGCTGCTGCTTTTCTTCTTCTGTCATTTGCTTCGCGATAAGCGGACGTGAACCGCCCGGCAAGCGGGTTCAGAACCGCGTCGTCAGGCGCATGCCCGCTATGACCCCGGTGTCGCGCACGGCGATGGCGCTGTCGATCACCTGGACACTGGCCGTCAGCCGGACCGGCTTGGCAACCTGAACAGTATAGAACGCCTCGAGCCCTTCCTCGTCCTCCAGCGCGATGCGATTGCCCAGCACCCTGACCAGCTTGTTGGTCAGCGAATAGCGGAACCACGCCACCCCGAACCGGTCCTGCGGGCGGCCGCGCGGATTGCCCGAAATCCCGATGAACGCGCTGCGATCGAGGAAGGTCGGGTTGCCGTTGGAGAGGTAGGCCTGCCCGAACACACCCCAGCCCTTGCCCGGACTTTCCGGATACTCGGCAAGGTACTGGTAGAACGCCAGCACTGCGCTGAACTCCCCGCGCCGGTCACCGAATCCGGAGCCCGGGGCAGGGATCAGAACCGGCGGCAGGGCGTCGTCGGCGATCGACTTGCGGGTGGAGCCGGCCAGCTTGAGGGCATAGTACCCGCGCTTGCCCGCAACCTTGGTAGGAATGGTCACCGACCCCAGGAACGCGACACCCTTGGAAAACGGATCTTCCAGTCCGCTCCGGCGCGACTGCGATTCAGGGTCGAACACCCACAGGCGATAGAGCGCGTTCTTGGTCGGTTTCTGGAACAGTGCGCCGGTGATCGAGCCGGGCACGATCGCGCTGGGCGGCAGGGCCATGGCGAGGTTCTGGAACCCTTCGTGCCCGCCTCCGCCCACGATCGGCAGCAGCGTTGCCAGATCGAGCACGTTGACCTTGCCCACCTGCAGGGTGGTGCCGTCCTTCCACTTCTTCGTAACATTGACGTTGAGGTCGAACACGTCCCCTTCGCCAGGGTAGAATAGCTGGGTGTTGGTCGGGATCAGGCCGATCGTACCGTTGGCGCTTTCACCGTACTTGAATTCGGGATGCACTTGCAGCGTGAACGAATCGTCCAGTCCGAAATTGCTCCCGCCCAAATCGAAGTAGGCGTCGACCTTGCCGCCGTAGCGCAGGGTGGAATCGGCATCGCCCGACACCGGGATATCGGCAAACTGCGACCAGATCACGCGGACATGGTCTGGCTTGGAGGCAGCGGGCGGCGCCGGTGGCGGTGCGGTTGGCACCTCGGGTGCGGCAGCGGCGGCGGTTGGAGGCATGTCCTGCGCAGCGACGCCGAAGGGGCTGATCCCGGGCACAAGCAGTCCTGCCGCGAT
>JAHDXX010000086.1 GCA_023384025.1 Sphingomonadaceae bacterium | reverse complement strand
GACGGAACGGAATGGCAAACCGGGCCGATCCGCGAAGCCATTGGTGAAGCCGACGTACTTGTCGTTGAAGTCGCGCAGCTGGGTGACAGCAGCGCGGCTTCAAAGCTGTTTGCAGCAAGGTCCGGCGCCAAGGTGCCGGTTGATCCGGCGCAGCGCGTTTCCCCGGCACAGCGCCCCGCCCTGCTGGACATGATGGCTGATGGCGGGCTGGATGCGGCTGACTTGCGCGCGCTCGATACCTGGGCGGTGGCGCTGGTGCTGGCGCAGGGGGTGCGCCATGGCGAGCCCGACAACGGAGTTGATCGTGCCCTGATTGCCGCCTTTGCTGACAAGTCGGTGATCGAGCTCGAAGGACTGGCATTCCAGTTTGACCTGTTCGACTCCCTTCCGGAGCGCGAGCAGCACGATTTGCTCGCAGCCGTGGTTCGCGATCATCAGCGCTGGGGCGATGACCCCGGCCACCTCACCCGCACATGGCTGGCCGGTGATGCGGAGGCGCTGATTGATGCCGGGCAGTCATCCTTGCTAGGTGACCCGGAATTGCGGGAGGTTCTGCTGACCCGCCGCAACGCCGCCTGGGCTGACAAGATCGACCACCTGCTTGCCGGTGAGCGCGGCATTCTGGTCGCCGTGGGCGCGGCCCACCTGCCGGGGCCGGATGGGCTGGCTGCCAGATTGGAACAGTTCGGCTATACGGTACGCCCCGTCCGCTAGGCGGCGCTTGCTTTTCTACCCGCCGTCGCTATAGGCGCGCGCTTCGGCGTCATGGTCATCCCTGGAGGCGTGGCGGACCGAACTGGTAATCTCACTGCATTTCGAAAGGCAATACCGATGAGCGACGCTCTGACCCTGCCGGCCGAGACGCGCGAACGGGCTGGCAAGGGAGCCTCCCGTGCACTGCGTCGCGATGGCCGTGTCCCCGCCGTGATCTATGGCGGCAAGGACGAACCCACTCTCATTCACGTCGAGGCGAAGGAACTGGTCCGTCAGCTGATGACCGGTCACTTCATGAACTCGATTGTCACCATCGAACTGGGCGGCAAGGAAATCCGCACCCTGCCCAAGGACGTGGCTTTCCACGCCGTCAGCGACCGCCCGGTCCATGTCGATTTCCTGCGTCTGTCGAAGAACGCCAAGGTCGACGTTGCTGTGCCGGTTGTGTTCATCAACGAAGCCGCCAGCCCGGGCCTGAAGAAGGGCGGCGTGCTGAACATCGTCCGTCACGAACTGGAACTGGTCTGCGAAGCCGACAAGATCCCGTCGGAAGTCGAGATCGACGTCACCGGCAAGGACGTGGGCGATTCGATCCACATCAGCGAAGTGACCCTGCCCGAAGGTTCGGCCAGCGCGATCACCGACCGCGACTTCACCATCGCGACGCTGGTTGCCCCCTCGGCCCTGAAGAAGGCCGAAGGCGCTGCCGCCGCTGAAGGCGAAGCCGCAGCCGAAGGCTGACAGGCAATCCGATCACCGAAGCGCCGGTCCTGCGAAAGCGGGGCCGGCGTTTTCTTTTCTCCGTCGCGCAGCTAATGTAGGCGTGGGATAATCACACCTCACAACCGTTCGTGCTGAGCTTGTCGAAGCACCGTCCTTCTTCGGCGCGATTTAGCGCACATGCCCGAGAGAAGTGCGGCCCTTCGACAAGCTCAGGGCGAACGGGGGTGGTTGGTGCCATTCGTTCAAGGCGCGAAACGCTTTAGGAAGAACCCATGCAAATCTGGGCAGGCCTCGGCAACCCCGGTCCGCAATATGCGATGCACCGGCATAACATCGGCTTCATGGTCTGCGATGTGATCGCGGAAATGCACGGCTTCGGGCCGGTGCAGAAGAAGTTCTCCGGCTGGGTCCAGGAAGGGCGGATCGGCACGCACAAGGTCCTGCTGCTCAAGCCGGCAACCTACATGAATGAAAGCGGCCGCGCCGTGGCGGAAGCGCTGCGGTTCTACAAGCTTGGGTCCGATGCCCTGACGGTGTTCCATGACGAGCTCGATCTCGATCCCTTCCGGGTCAAGGTCCGCGTCGGCGGCGGCCTCGCCGGGCACAACGGGCTGCGCAGCATCAACCAGCATCTCGGCCCCGACTTCCGCCGCGTGCGGATCGGCATCGGCCATCCCGGGCACAAGGACCGGGTCACCGGCCATGTCCTCGGCAACTACGCCAAGGCGGAGCAGGACGATCTCGTCGCCATGCTCGGCGCCATCGGCGCCGAAGCCGACTGGCTCGCCAAAGAGGACGATGCGCGCTTCATGAACGAATTTGCGCTGCGGATGCAGGATTGAACACCCTGTGCGGCGCGTCCTGATCATCGGCCCGTGCGGTTCGGGCAAGAGCACACTCGCGCGCGAACTGGCGCCGAAGATGGGCTTGCCGCTGATCCACATGGACCAGTTGGGCTGGCAACCGGGCTGGGTCGAAACGGAAAAACCGGAACTGATCCGCAGGGTTGAAGAGGCGGTCGCGGGTGAGCGTTGGCTGATCGAAGGGAACTACGGCAGCACCCTCACCCCGCGCCTCGCGCGGGCGGACACCGTGCTCTATCTCGATTTCCCCATTACCCTGTGCCTGTGGCGGCTGATGCGGCGGATCTGGACCCATCGCGGCACGGCCCGCCCCGACATGCCCGAAGGCTGCCCGGAGCGGTTTGACCTCGAGTTTTTCCTCTACGTGCTCAATTGGAACCTCGGCCCGCGCCCGCGCACAGAGGCTGCCATTGCGCCATGGCTGAGCAAAGTCGTGCGCCTGAAGAACCCGGCAGAGCTTGCACAATGGCGAAAGGCGCATAACCTCGCCTGATGCCAATTCAGCCGAGGAACCCTGCATGCCCCAGCTAGACCGCCGCCGCCTGCTTGCCGGTGCCGCCGCGACCACTGCCGCCGTCGCCACCGCATCCCTGCCCGTCCGCGCTGCCGCCAATCCCGACCTCAAGGGCAAGAGTATCCTGATTACCGGGTGCTCATCCGGCTTCGGGCGACTTGGCGCCGATTACTTCGCCCGCGCCGGGGCGAAAGTTTTCGCCACTATGCGCAACCTGCCGCGGCCCGAAGGCGAAGAACTGCGCGCGCTTGCAGCGGCCGACAGGCTCGACATCCACCTGATCGAAATCGATGTCCTGTCGGACGAACAGGTCGCCCGCGGCGTTGCCGAGGCCGAGCGGATTAATGGCGGGCCGCTTGATGTGCTGGTCAACAACGCCGGTATCGGCATCACCTCGCCCGTCGAGGTGCAGGACATGGAGGCCACCCGGCTGATCTTCGATACCAACGTGTTCGGCTGCCACCGCATGGCCCGCGCGGTCCTGCCCGGGATGCGCGCGCGCAGGAGCGGGCAGCTGTTCCAGATTTCGAGCCAGCTCGGGCGGGTGATCGTGCCTTATTCAGGCCATTACTCCGCCACCAAGTTCGCGCTGGAGGCGATGAGCGAACAGCTCGCCTACGAGCTGGTGCCGCACAATATCGATGTGACGATCATCGAGCCGGGCGGTTACCCGACCGAGGTCTGGGTCAACCGCAATGCTTATTCCGAGACACTTAAAGGGCGCGCCGAGGCGGTCCACACTGCGGGCTACCCGCAGCAGGTCGCGCAAATGGGGCAGGAAAACGGCTCCGGTCGCAGCGCCGATCCGATGGACATTCCGCGCGAGATTGCCCGCCTGATCGCGATGCCGCAGGGCACCCGTCCGCTGCGCCTGCCGGTCCACCCCGGGCCCAAGCCGCAAGCCCCGATCAATGAGGTAACCGCGAAGGTCCAGGTCGAATGGCTTGGCCGTTCGCCGGCGTTCGGGCCGCTGGTCACTGCGGTGCACACGCCCTGACCCGGCCCTGCTGACCGGCGGCAGACCCGAGCCCAACAAAAAGGGGCGGCCGGACCAATGTCCGACCGCCCCGTTTTTTCGCGTGTGTCTGACGATCAGGCCGCGGCGAGCTTTGCCTTCGCCTTGCGGCGACGGGCGAAGCCGAGGCCGGCCAGCGCCGCACCGAACAGGCCCAGCATGCCGGGCTCGGGGACCGGGTTACCACCGCTGGTCGAGACCGAGTAACCGGTAATGCGGGTGAGGTAGTCACCGGCAACGATCGGGTTGCCCCACCATGCCCACAGGTTCACGTTCGATCCGCTCATGATCAGCTTCTGCGGGTGGCTCGAAGTCGCGAGATAGGGATTGTCAGTGATCCACCGGCCGTTGACCAGACGGGTCCCGTCAAGCGCGCTCAGAACAGCTGTGAAGGACGGAGTAGCGCCACCGACGAAGTTGGCAAAAGCCGCGCTCGCCATGGTCACGTTGATATCCGAGCCGACGAAGCTCGCGGTGTTGGTCTGGTTGTTGATCTTCAGCGTGCTGCCGTTGCTCATGTTGTAAGTGAACACGTCAGCCTGCGCCGGAGCCGAAAGCGTTGCCAGGCCAAGTGCGGCTGCAAGCATGATCTTCGATTTCTTCATCATATTTCCCATTCCCCGTAACAGAGCCAATTTACCCCGACCTGGTGTGATCAGGAGCCTGACAACCAAAGGCCTAAATCTTCATTAACCAGTCCCGTTTATGACCTCGCTCGACACAGTCTTTGTTCGAGTGGGGTTGGGAATGATCAAGTTCAGGGCTTTGCTGCTAGCAGCGGTTTTCACGCTTGGCGCGTGCTCTGAAAGCTCTGTCCCGGATGGGGACAAAGCCGAGCAATCTCTTAACGAAGGCGATATCGCCGCAGCCAAGCTTCACATCCGTAATGCCTTGAAAGAATACGGAGAAGCGCCGGAACTCGTGTTTCTCAACGGCAAGATTGCGCTCGAGGACGGTAATGCCGACCTGGCCAAATCCGAGTTCTCGAAGCTGCTCCAGCACCAGGAACTGGGCAAGGAATCACGGGTTTATCTTGCCCAGGCCTACCTTCAGCTCGGCAACCCGAAGCAGGCGCTGGCAACACTGGATGAAGGGCGCGCTTCAGGCGGGCTGGCGACAGCGATCACTGTCAGCGCGCTGCTCGCACAAGGCGATTCGACTGCGGCGGTCACTCTGCTCGACCAGGGGCTGCGCGATTATCCCGACACACCCGAACTGATGCTGCTCGATGCCACGCGCGCGCTGCAAATGGATGATGGTGCCCGCGCCATGCAAATCGCGGGGCGCGCGGCAGAGCTTGCTCCGAACGATGTCGACGTCGTGCTGTTCCAGGCCAAGGCCTCGATGCAGGAGCGCGATCTTGCGGCGGCGAACCGTTACTTTGATCGCGCACTTGAACTGCGACCCAACAGCCAGATTGCCATGCTTGGCAAGGCAGCCGCAGCCTATGACAGCGGCCAGCGCAACGAAGCGCGGAACTGGCTCGCCAAGGCGAGTGAAAGCATCGGCGGGGCCGAGGCGCCGCTGGTCCTGTTCGACGCGCAGCTCGCCTACGACGACGGCAAGTACAACGAAGCCAACCAGATCATCAACGCGATCAAGGATTTCGACCGCTTTCCCGAAGCCTACCGCGTCGCCGGGATGATCTCGGCCAAGCGCGGTACCAAGGAACTGGCGATTACCCAGCTGCGCGGGTATTTCCGCCATGGCGGGGACAATGTCGGCGCCAAGGCCCTGCTTGCCAGCCTGCTGAACGAAACCGGACAGCCTGACGAGGCGTGGGAAGTGCTCCGCCCGCTCGCCAATGCACCGAATGCAAACCAGCAGGTTCTGGTCCTCGCCTACAATATCGCCAACAGACTCAACCTTGCCAATGCGGCCGATTATCGCGCCCGCGCAGAGGCGCTTGCCAAGGGCGACCCGAACGCCAGGCAGATGATCGCAGCCGAAAAGGCCATGCGGTCGGGCGACTGGCAGCAGGCCGAGAAGATTTATGCCGGCCTGATCCGATCCCCCGCCAACGCCAACGACGTGGTCCTGGTCAACAACTACGCCAATGTCCTGTTGAAGGTGGGCCGCGCTGGGGAAGCGGTGACATATGCCCGCAAGGCATATGCGCTCGCCCCAGCGGACCCGACCGTGCTCGACACCTTGGGCTGGACGCTGTTCAAGGCCGAGGGCTTTAGTCCGGAAGCGATGCGGCATCTCGAAGCCGCCCTCACCGCCAGTCCGAACAATCCGAACATAAAATCCCATTTCGTCGCGGTCGCTGCCGCGGCGAAGGGCTGATCCTTTCCGCGACCCTGATATCCTTGGTCAAAAAGAGACAATTACAGAGAGATAAATGGCAGACATGAGAAAACTTCTGCAAACACGCCTGCTGGGCAGCCTGCCCCTGGCCGCCGCCCTGATGGTGGGGGTTCCGGCCCATGCCGGAGAGACCGATGGCGCAGATCTTGCGGCGTTGCTCGCCCGCGTGGAGCGGATCGAGGCCGAGAACGCCAGGCTCAAGGCTGACCTTGACGAGTTGCGCAGCCGCGAACAGGCGCCAGCGCCGCAGCCGGCTCCCGCAGCCTCGCCTCCGCCGCCCGCTGTCGAGGCCAGCGTCGCGACCACCGAGGACGGCCGCCCCGCTTTCGGCATCGACACGGCCTATTCCGCGCAAGTGCTCGACCATCGGCAGAACGTGAACCGCCGCCAGATCCTGCAGTTGCAGGCTCGGGCCGAGGGCAAGTTGCAACCCATGGTCACCGTCGGTGGTGAAATCATCGCGATCGGGAATGCGCACTGGTCGAACCGCCCGAACAAGTTCGGCTACCTGATGCGCCACCCGACCGGCAACAACCAGCGCACCAAGGCAACGCAGGAAATCGCTCTGAACAGCGTACAGCTGGGCATGACGATTACCCCGACGAAGAGTTTCACCGGCTTTGTCGAGATGCTCTATGATCCGGAGCAGAGCTTTGGCGCTGGCACGATTGTAGCGATTGGTCGCAACCAGGTGCAGGTGCGCAAGGCCTATGTCCTGTGGGGCGATCTCAACCAGTCGCCAATCTATGCCTCGGCCGGCAAGATGGACGTGCCGTTCGGTTTGCAGGACACTGTCAGCCCGTTTACCAACTCGTCGACCTGGCACGCCTTTGCTCCGCTGGCATATGGCGGGCAGGTCGGCTTCCTCAAGGACGGTCTTTCGCTGCGAGCGATGGCGGTGCTTGGTGGCGCACAGTTCCGCGGCGCCAACACGCCGGTTGATGGAACCTCGGTCCCGTCCAAGCTGAACAACTTCGCCATCGACGGCAGCTATACGCTTGATCTGGCTGACGAAGGTTCGGTCATGCTCGGCGCAAGCTACCTGCACGGATCGGCCTATTGCCAGGGCTATCCGGTGGTCCATTTCAATCCGTGCAGCGACAACGTGCCTGCATGGGATGTCTATGGCCGCGTGAAGTATGGCCCGGTCGAGATTATCGGCGAATTCGCCCGTACCACCAAGGTATGGCCGGGCACGCAGGTCCCTGACCCGACCAATCCGCTGTCAGTCTTTGCCGCGAACAAGGTGACGTCGTTCACTGCTGGCGGTCGCTACCACTTCGGACAGGCGGGCAAGGGAACGCGCCTCAGCCTCGAATACTCGAAGTTCATCGCCGGGCCGGAAGGCAGCCCGTGGAACCGGCAGGACCAGACCGTGGCCGGGATTGCGCAGGACTTTGGCTTCGGGGCGGAACTGTTCGGCGAGTACATCCACACGGCAGGCTTCTCCCCGCTAAACTTCATCAGCGGCGGGAACTTCCCCGACGGCAGCACCTGGTCCGATAACTCGGCCAACAGCAATGTCCTGATGCTCGGAGCCCGGCTGGGGTTCTGATCGCCTGACAGGCAGGGCCGCGTCCCTGGCCAGCGATGGTGCTGGCCAAGGGGGCGGCCCGTCGCTATGGGCCTCCGCTCGAAAAAGCGGAGTATGAGTAATGGGTTTCCGGTGCGGGATTGTCGGGCTGCCGAACGTGGGCAAGTCCACCCTGTTCAACGCCTTGACCGAGACGCAGGCCGCGCAGGCTGCGAACTATCCGTTCTGCACCATCGAGCCGAACGTCGGCCAGGTCGCGGTGCCGGACGAACGGCTCGAAAAGATCGCCGCCATTGCCGGCAGCGCAAAGATTATCCCGACCCAGCTCGCCTTCGTCGACATTGCCGGTCTGGTGAAAGGCGCGAGCAAGGGCGAAGGGCTCGGCAACCAGTTCCTCGGCAACATCCGCGAGGTCGACGCGATCGTCCACGTCCTGCGCTGTTTCGAGGATGACGATATCCAGCACGTCGCCAACAAGGTCGATCCGATCGCCGATGCGGAAGTGGTCGAGACCGAGCTGATGCTGTCCGACCTCGAAAGCCTGGAAAAGCGCGTTCCGGCGGCAGCCAAGAAGGGCGCGGCCGGAGACAAGGAAGCCAAGGCGATCGCGAGCGTGCTGGGCCAGGCACTCGAGCTCCTGCGCGAAGGCAAGCCTGCCCGCCTGACCGAACCGAAGGACGACGAGGAAGCCCGCCTGTTCGCGCAGGCGCAGCTGCTCACTGCCAAGCCGGTGCTCTATGTCTGCAATGTCGGCGAAGACGATGCGGCTGCCGGCAATGCCCTGTCCGAACTGGTGTTCGCCAAGGCCGCTGCCGAAGGGGCGGAAGCGGTGGTCGTCTCCGCTGCGATCGAAAGCGAGCTGGTCGCCATGCCGGCGGAAGACCGGGGCGAATATCTCGAAGCACTCGGCCTCACCGAAAGCGGGCTCAGCCGGGTCATCCGTGCGGGCTACAAGCTGCTGGGCCTGAAAACCTTCTTCACCTGCGGGCCGAAGGAAGCTCGGGCATGGACTTTCCATGACGGCGCCAAGGCCCCGCAGGCCGCTGGCGAAATCCACACCGATTTCGAGCGCGGCTTCATTCGGGCGGAAACCATCGCCTATCAGGATTACGTATCGCTTGGCGGCGAACAGGGCGCCAAGGAAGCCGGAAAGCTCCGCCAGGAAGGCAAGGAGTATGTGGTGCAGGATGGCGACGTGATGCTGTTCAAGTTCAATGTCTGAGGAAGGCCTTCGCTATTACGAGGACCTCGAAGTCGGCGCGAAGCAGGCCTTCGGCCGTTACGAGGTGACGCGCGAGGAAGTGGTCGAATTTGCCCGCAAGTACGACCCGCAAGCCTTCCATCTCGATGACGAGGCCGCTGCGAAGACGCACTTCGGGCGGCTCTCGGCCAGCGGCTGGCATACCTGCGCCATGGTCATGGCGATGATGGTCGAGAACATGGCCAACACCCGCCAGGCCGGGCTCGGCTCGCCCGGAGTCGACAACCTGCGCTGGGCGAAACCGGTCTACCCGGGTGACGTGTTGCGGGTCGAGACCGAGATCCTGGAAAAACGCCGCAGCCAGTCACGCCGCGACATGGGCATCTTCAAATCGCGCAGCCGGACCTTCAACCAGAACGATGAACTGGTGCTGGAAATGGTCTCCAACGGCCTGATCAGCGTGCGCGATCCCGATGCGCCAATAGACTAGCGCCAACGGTCATGGGCACTGGGCATAGCCCGAGGCCTGGTAGACCGTCCGGTCTTTCCCGTCGCGCAGTTCCAGGCTGGCTTCGTAGCGCTTGCCTGACAGAGCGCCCGCCTCTTCCTGCCCGAGGCCGAAGCGGAGCGACCATTCGCGCCCGTCGTACTTGGTCCAGGCGACTTCCGGCCCTTTCTGGACCCCGTTGTCGGGCGCAAATTCGATGATCTCGCCGCTGACCTTCATCACCGCCCGGTCGGCCATCGCCAGCGCGACCGGCGCCATGCCGCCGCCATCCGGTGCGAACGCGCAGGCCGGGTCGGTCAGCCCGTGCTGTTCGATGTCGGGATAAAGGATCTTGTCGGGTGTGACAGCAACCGCCTGTCCGCGATTGGCCTGCTCGATCTCGGCGACCTTCTCGTCGCTGCTCATTTCCGGCGGCTCGCCGCAAGCCGCCAGCAGGGCGAGCACAGGCAGGATCATGGCGCGCATCAGTGTCTCCCGAACAGTTTCTCGACGTCTTCCATCTTCAGTTTGACCCAGGTCGGGCGACCATGGTTGCACTGGCCCGAGCGGGGCGTGCGCTCCATTTCGCGCAGCAGCGCGTTCATCTCCGCCACGCTGAGTGGACGCCCTGCCCTCACCGAACCGTGGCAGGCCATTGTCGCAAGCACCAGATCGAGCTTTTCACCAAGCAAGAGCGCTTCGCCGTGCAGCGCCAGATCATCGGCAATGTCTGTCAGCAATTTCGCCGGGTCCGCGCTCGCCAGAGCGTGCGGCAGCGAGCGGACCAGCATCGCGTTCGGCCCGAAGCGTTCGATGGCAAGGCCCATTTCGGCGAGCTTCAGCGCGGCAGACTCAAGCCGGTCGCACGCCGGCTCGTCCAGTTCGACCACGTCGGGGATCAGCAGCGCCTGCGCGCGGGCGACTGCTTCCCCTGCCCCGGCCGCGCGCAACCGCTCGAGCACGAGCCGCTCGTGCGCGGCATGCTGGTCGACCAGCACCAGCCCGTCGGCGGCCTCGGCGACGATATAGGTCTGGGCCACCTGCCCCCGGGCAATGCCGAGCGGATAGTGCTCTGCCTGTTCGGGCACGGGCGCAGCTTCCTCGGCCCTGCCCTGCGGCGCCGCCAGCACATCGGCCTCGTGGGCTCGCCAAACCTGTGAGGCTTCCCGCACGGAACTGCTTGGCGCTGTCCAGTCGCGCCCTTCGAACATGGAGCGCACGGCCGGTGCCACAGGTTCCGCCTGCCACCGCGCCATCGCTGCCCGATCCGGCCCTTGCGCGCTGCGCCGGTCGCCGGTCGCCAGCGCCTCCCTCAACCCCGAGACAATGAACCCGCGCACCGCCGCTGCATCGCGAAAGCGAACTTCGGTCTTCGCCGGATGGACGTTCACATCGACATCTTCCGGCGGCAGGTCGAGGAACAACGCCAGCACTGCGTGCCGGTCACGCGCGAGCATGTCGGCATAGGCGCCGCGTACGGCCCCGGTCAGCAGCCGGTCCTTCACCGGGCGACCGTTCACGAACAGGTACTGGTGGTCGGCCACGCCCCGGTTGTAAGTCGGCAAACCGGCCACCCCTGACAGCCGCAGTGCCCCACGCTCGAGATCGATCAGCACGCCATTGTCCGCCAGCTCCCGCGCGACAATGCCGGCGACCCGCTGCGCCACCTCCTCGCCTGCCTGGGTCTGCAACACCCGGCGCTCGCCATGTTCCAGCGTGAAGGCGATGTCGGAGCGCGCCATGGCCAGGCGCCGAACCACATCGTGACAGGCGGCATATTCGCTCCGCTCGCTGCGCAGGAACTTGCGCCGGGCCGGAACGCGGGCGAACAGCTGCTCGATACGGACCCGGGTGCCGGACGGCAGCGCGGCCGGGCCATCCTCCGCCACCGCGCCATGGTCGACCACCTTGCGCCAGCCTTCTGCGGCCCCGTGCGGGCGGCTTTCCAGCGTCAGCCGGGCCACGCTGGCGATGGAAGGCAAGGCCTCGCCGCGAAAGCCGAGCGTAGTCACCTGCTCGATCGCGTCATCGGGCAGCTTGGAGGTTGCATGGCGCTCAAGCGCCAGCGCCATCTCTGACGGCGCCATTCCGCAGCCGTCATCCGTCACTTCGATCCGTGTCAGACCACCATCGGTGAGCCGGACCGCAATCCGCGTCGCACCCGAGTCGATGGCATTTTCGACCACTTCCTTCAGCGCCGCAGCAGGCCGTTCGACCACTTCGCCCGCTGCAATGCGGTTGACGAGATCGTCAGGAAGGCGACGGATTTGTGGCATTACGGCACGCTAGCGACGATGTGCGCCGGATTCGAGGCCGACAGTGGAAAATTGCGCATCCTGTCGACACAATTTTTTGGCCTTTCCGGC
>JAHDXX010000356.1 GCA_023384025.1 Sphingomonadaceae bacterium | reverse complement strand
GCGGACATAAACTCTCTCCCCTTGCGGGAGAGATACGGAGACTTGGCAGCTTGCTGCCTAGTCGCAGTTGAGAGGGGGCCGGGCCGGAGCTCCGCTCCGGGCCCCTCTCCCAACCCTCTCCCGCAAGGGGAGAGGGCTACCGGAAACTCCCCGTCCACTTTCAGCCCTTCGAAATCAGACAATCGCCTCCCGAAAGTGGGCGTCGTGCCAGGCGAACCTATCCATTCAGCGCGTTGATCGCCTCCGTCACCCGGGCCTCGATCTCCTCGCGCGGCAGGCCGGGGGGGATCGGTTCGCCGAAGCGGTAGGTGATCGTGCCCGGCTTCTTCCAGCGGCGATGGTAAGGCGGGCCGCTGTTCACCGCGACCGGGACCACCGGCACGCCGAGCATCTTGTAAAGGCCTGCGAAACCCGCCTGGAGGGGGCGACGCTCGCCGTGCGGCACGCGGGTCCCTTCCGGGAAGATCACCAGCGGGCGGCCATCGGCAATGCGTGCCTTGGCCTCGCGGATCATGGCCCTGAGCGCAGGCGCGCCCTGGTCGCGCGCGACCCACACCATGCCGTACCATGACGCCGCCAGCCCCCAGCCGGGGATCAGCGATAGCTCGTGCTTGGCGAACGGTGCCGGATCGCGAAAGAACCCGGGCGCGTCGATTGCCTCGAAGAAGCTCTCGTGCTTGACCGCGAACAGCACCGCCCCTTCGGGCATCGTGCCTTCCACCACCACCCGCACACCCGCCAGCTTCAGGCAGTCGCGGTGGAAGCGGGACCATTTCGCCACCACCGTGCGCAAGGCAGACTTGCTGAAGGGCGCAACCGCCAGTGCGGACAGCACGTAGACGGGGCTGCCGAAGTAGAACGCGGCATAGAACGCGAGGTTGCGGAGCACGAGGACCATCGGGTTAGTCCCACACCCGCCGCGCCACCGAGCTCGCCAGCAGCTTGTGGTATTCGACGAACAGGATGCGGAGCGACGGCTCGGAGACGACCGCATCTTCCACCACGGTCACCCCGGCAGGCAGCGTGCGTTCCAGCTCGCCTGCCGCACGGCGCATGTGCCAGTCGGTCGTCACCAGCCGCAGCGAACGGACCTTGTTCTGCCGCACCCACTGCGCGGTTTCGGCTGCATTGCTGCGGGTATCGACCGCGGCAAAGCCGAGCGTCACGCAGCATTCCATGGTCTCGTCCGGCACATCGAATTCGCTCGCGAACTCGCCCGGACGCACTTCGCGATCGACTCCGGTGACGAGCATCATCCGCGCGTGTTTCTCCTCGAGCAGGTCCAGCCCGCGCTCGATCCGCCCGGCGGCACCGGTCGGCACGATGATCGCATCGGTCTGCTCCGCTCCGGCAGGACGCGGCAGCGTGGAGGCGAACCACAGGAAGCCCAGGGCCCAGAGCACCAGCAAGGCAGCGGTCGCGCGCCGGATCACAGCATTTTCCTCAAGGCCGAAAGCACGGTCCAGCGCGCCGTCAGCATGGCAATCGCTACCGCCGCCACGGGCACCAGCGCGAGCAGGACCCAGTCAAACAGGCCCAGCCCGGTGCCAGCCATCAGGCCGGCGCCCAGAGCAGCAAAACGCTGGCCCAGGGCAAGCA
>JAHDXX010000355.1 GCA_023384025.1 Sphingomonadaceae bacterium | reverse complement strand
CCGGCGAATTCGCGCGCCAGCTTCATCGCCGCGGCGGTGGCGTTGCGCGCGCCGACCAGGGCGACGCTGGGCTTGGCCAGAAGCGACAGGTCGCCGCGCCAGGTCAGGATCGGCGGCGCGCCGTCGATCTCGCCGAGCAGGCGGGGATAGCCGGGCTGGTCATGGAACAGGTACCTCGCGCCCGCGCGCCGCACCGCCTCCACTTCGCGCTCGACCATGTCGCGCGGCGCGGGGCGGTAAGCTTGCCCGGTTTTTCCGGCGAGGTCAGGCAGGGCCTCCAGCGCGGCCACGGCATTGCCGAACCGGGCAAGCAGGTGACTATAGGTGACCGGGCCGACCCGGGGCGAGCGCAGCAGCCGGATGCGCGCAAATGCTTCTTCCTGGCTCAGCGCGGTCATTTCTTCCCGCTGCCCACCTTCGGTTCCTCACCCCGCATCAGGCGGCCGATATTGGCGCGGTGCTGGACCAGCACAATCGCCGCGATGGCGATAAGCGGCGCGATAATCTGCGGAGCGCCCAGCCCCCACGCGACCAGCGGTGCCAGCACCACCGTCGTCATTGACGAGACCGAGGAAATCCGGCTCACTGCCAGCGTCACCGCCCAGATCGCCGCGCAGGCGAGCATTACAGGCCAGGCCAGCGCCAGAAGCACCCCGGCGGCGGTGGCGAAGCCCTTGCCGCCCTTGAACTTCAGCCAGGGGGTGAAGCAGTGGCCAATGACCGCGGCAACGGCGGCCAACCCTTCGGTTCCCGGCCAGACATGCGCCGCCACCAGCACCGGCACCGCGCCCTTGGCCGCGTCGAGCAGCACGGTCGCTGCCGCCAGGCCCTTGTTGCCGGTGCGCAGCACATTGGTCGCGCCGATGCTGCCCGAACCGATGTCGCGGATATCACCGAGCCCGGCGGCCCTGGTCAGGATCAACCCGAACGGGATCGAGCCGAGGAGAAAGCCAAGCACGGCAGCGAGAAAAATATCCATTGAAACCAACCCCGTTCGCCCTGAGCTTGTCGAAGGGCTGCACTTTCTTGTAATGGCCAGTCCCGAAAAGAAAAGAACGTGGCTTCGACAAGCTCAGCCCGAACGGAGATTTTTTTGAACGTCGAAGCGGCCTCCCCCATATTGCTGTTCGATTCCGGCGTCGGCGGGCTGAGCGTGCTGGCCGCGCTGCGGGATGTGCTGCCCGAAGCCCCGGTGATCTACGCGGCAGACGAGGCTGGCTTGCCCTATGGCACCAAGACCGAAGCGCAGGTCGCCGCCCGCGTCGCCGGGCTGCTCGGGCGGATGAGCGAGCGTTATCGCCCGCGCCTCGCCTGCATTGCCTGCAACACCGCCAGCACGATTGCGCTCGGCATGGTGCGCGAGGTGCTGGAAATCCCGGTGGTCGGCACTGTCCCTGCGATCAAGCCGGCTGCCGGCATCACCCAGACCGGCGTAATCGGACTGCTCGGCACCGAGGCGACCGTGCGCCAGCGCTATGTCGACGAACTCGAGCGGACCCACGCCGCGGGCAAGACGCTGATCCGCCATGCTGCACCGGACCTGGTCACGCTCGCCGAAGCCAAGCTGCGCGGCGACAATGTCGACATGGCGCAGGTGCGCGCG
>JAHDXX010000085.1 GCA_023384025.1 Sphingomonadaceae bacterium | reverse complement strand
AGCAAGCTGCCAAGTCTCCGTATCTCTCCCGCAAGGGGAGAGAGTTTATGTCCGCAATATGGTCGCCAGCCTAACGGCAGCATCTCTAGGAACAATCCCCGAAGCTGCTGCGCATCAATCTCCGTGCTCCCGCCCGAAGTCTGGGCGGGCGTCGTCCTGGCCTTGCTCGATGATCGAGCGGCGGATGGTGCGGGTGCGGCTGAACAGGTCGAACAGGGTTTCCCCGTCGCCGTTGCGGATTGCGCGCTGGAGCGCGGTCAGGTCCTCGCTGAAGCGGCCGAGCACCTCCAGCACCGCCTCGCGGTTGGAGAGGAACACGTCGCGCCACATGGTAGGGTCGGACGCAGCGATGCGGGTGAAATCGCGGAAACCCCCGGCGGAATACTTGATCACCTCGCTCTGGGTCACGTCTTCCAGATCGCTCGCGGTGCCGACGATGGTGTAGGCAATCAGGTGCGGGATATGGCTGGTCACCGCCAGCACCACGTCATGGTGTGCGGGGTCCATGATCTCGACCTTGGCGCCGAGCGCTTCCCACAATTCGGTGAGGTCAGCCATGGCCGCCTCAGGTGCATCGGGGCCGGGGGTCAGGATGCACCAGCGCTGGCGGAACAGGGTGGCGAACCCGGCATCGGGGCCGCTCTGCTCGGTCCCGGCGACGGGGTGTGCGGGGATTACGACATGACCCGGCAAGGCCTCGGCCAGCGCACGCGCGACCGACTGCTTGGACGAGCCGACATCGCTGATGATCGTGTGGGCGGGCAGGGCCGGGGCAATCTCGCGCGCGGCCTGCGCCATCGCGCCGACCGGCACGCAGAGCACCACCAGATCGGCCTCGGCCACGGCCTCTGCCGCGCTGTCGCACACGGTGCCGACCAGCCCGCGCTGCGCCGCCCGCGCCCGCGTTGCCGGGCTGGCGTCATAACCGGTGGTGGTGACGCCCGGCAGGTTCTCGCGCAGGGCAAGGCCGAGCGAGCCGCCGAGCAATCCCAGCCCGATGATGGCAACGCGTTCGATGCTCATCCGGCGCGCTCCGCCGCATCGCGGATGATCCGCGCGACATCGTCCATCTGCGCCGCGGTGCCGATAGTGATCCGTAAGGCATGGGGCAGGCCCTGCCCGGGCAGATGGCGCACGGCATAGCCGCCCGCCGCCAGCGCCGCGAGCGCATCGCCTGCCGCCAGCGCGCCTTCGAACAGCACCAGCAAGAAATTGCCCTTGCCCGGCACCGGCCGCACGCCGTGGTTGCCCAGCATCGCCATCGCTTCGCTGAAGCGGGCCAGTTCGCGCGCGTTATGCTCGCGGCTGGCGGCAACGAAGGCCTGATCCCCCAGCGCCGCCTGCGCCGCTGCCTGACCGTGCAGCGTGACGTTGAATGGGCCGCGGATGCGGTTGAGCGCGTCGATCAGATGCGGCGCGCCAGTGGCCCAGCCGATCCGCTCTCCAGCGAGACCATAGATCTTGGAGAACGTGCGGGTAACCAGCACATTGTCGTGCGCCGCGGCGAGGGCGAGGCCGCCGTCATCCTCTTCTGGGGCAAGGTATTCGGCATAGGCCTGGTCGACCACCAGCAGGACATCGGCGGGCAGCCCGGCGTGGAGCCGGGAAACCTCTGCACGCGGCAGGAAAGTGCCGGTCGGGTTGTTGGGGTTGGCGAGGAACACCACCCGCGTTTGCGCGGTTACCGCAGCCAGCAGGGCATCGACATCGGTGGCGTAGTCGGCGTCGGGCGCCTCGACGGGCGTCGCGCCGCAGCGGCGGGCGGCGATATCGTAGACCGCGAAGCTGAACCGGCTGAACAGCACTTCGTCGCCCGGCCCGGCAAAGGCCTGCGCGGCGAGGTTGAGCAGCTCGTCGGAACCGGTGCCGCACACCACCCGCGCCGGATCGACCCCGTGGACCTGCCCGATCGCTTCGCGCAGGGCGCGGGAATCGGGATCGGGATAGGTCGCCACGGCGCCAACCTTGCCCATCGCGTCAAGCGCCGCGGCGCTGGTGCCGAGCGGGTTTTCGTTGGCCGAAAGCTTGACCAGCGGCTTGCCATCCGCGCCGGTCGACTTGCCGGGGACATAGGCATGGATCGCGTCGATCCAGGGTTTCATGGTGGGGCGGCTTGCCATAGCGCGCGCCTCCTAGAGCACCGCGTTGACATCGCAAAAAAGAAAATACAGCCCTTCGACAAGCTCAGGGCGAACGGCTAGAGGCAACTTCCAAATCCCGTTCGGCCCCGGACTTGATCCGGGGTTGTCGAAGCCCCGCCCTCCTTTCTGGCGTATCTGCACGTGTCCAATCCGCACCGAACCATCACGCTGCCTGACCCGCTGCCTCTGGACAGCGGGCAGGTGCTGGCGGGCGTGGAGATCGCCTACGAAACCTACGGCACGCTCAACGCGGACAAGTCGAACGCGATCCTCGTCTGCCATGCGCTTACTGGCGATCAGTACCTTGCCAGCACCCACCCGATCACCGGCAAGCCGGGCTGGTGGGAGCGGATGGTCGGGCCGGGCCTGCCGATAGACACGGATCGCTACCACGTGATCTGCGCCAACGTGATCGGCAGCTGCATGGGCTCAACCGGGCCTGCCAGCCTCGCACCCGATGGTGCACCCTACGGCATGCGCTTTCCGGTCATCACGATCCGCGACATGGTGCGCGGACTGGTCGGCCTGCTCGACGGGCTGGGGATCGGCACCTTGCACGCGGTGGTTGGTGGCTCGATGGGCGGGATGCAGGCGCTAAGCCTTGCCGCCAATTTCCCGGACCGAGCCGCACGCGTGCTCGCCATAGCCACCACTGCGCGGCATTCGGCGCAGAACATCGCGTTCCACGAAGTCGGGCGGCAGGCGATCATGGCCGATCCGGACTGGCGGGAGGGCGACTACTACGCCGATGGCAAGGCGCCCGATGCCGGGCTTGCGGTGGCGCGGATGGCGGCGCATATCACCTACCTCAGCGAGGAAGGGCTGACCGAGAAGTTCGGGCGGCGGCTCCAGGATCGGTCGGAAAAGACCTTCGGCTTCGATGCCGACTTCCAGGTCGAAAGCTACCTGCGCTACCAGGGCAGCGGCTTTACCCGCCGGTTCGATGCCAACAGTTATCTCTACATCACCCGCGCGATGGACTATTTCGATATCGCCGAGGAGCATGCCAAAGACGCGAACGAGGGCAAGCTTGCAGACGCCTTCGCGGGTTCCAGGGCGCGGTTCTGCCTTGTCAGCTTCGACAGCGACTGGCTCTACCCGACCGCAGAGAGCCGCCATGTCGTCCATGCGCTCAACGCGGCGGGTGCGCCGGTCAGCTTTGTCGAGCTTTCCGCGCCGTTCGGCCACGACAGCTTCCTGCTCGATGTCCCGGCGCTTGACCGCGTGGTGAAGGGCTTCCTTGATGGCTGAACTGCGCCCCGATCTTCGCACCATTCTCGCCCGGATCGAGCCGGGCAGCCGCGCGCTCGATGTGGGCTGCGGCGACGGGGTGCTGATGGCGGCGCTGCGCGATCGCAGCCAGGTCGATGCGCGCGGGATCGAGATCGACGGGGCCTGCGTCGAACGCTGCGTCGCGCAGGGGCTCAGCGTGGTGCAGGGCGATGCCGACCGCGACCTCGCGTTCTATCCCGACGGTGCGTTCGACTATGCGATCCTCAGCCAGACGCTGCAGACCGCCGCGCGGCCCGATCATATGCTGGCCGAGCTGCTCCGCGTCGGCCGCCGCGCCTTCGTCAGCTTCCCCAATTTCGCCTACTGGCGGATGCGCTGGGCGCTGGTGAGCCGGGGCAGGATGCCGGTTACGCGGCACCTGCCGGTGAGCTGGTACGAGACCGCCAACATCCACCACGTCACTGTGAAGGATTTCGAGGAACTGGCGGCAAGCCTCGGTATTGCCATCGAAAACCGCTGGTTCTTCACCCGCGAGCGCGAGATTTCCGGCAGCGGCGCCAACTGGCGCGCGGAATATGCCCTGTTCGAAGTCAGCCGCGCGGGCTGAGCGCGGCAGCGCCTATTCGACCACCAGGTAATAGGCGCGGGCCATGCGCGCGGTGTTGCGCAGCACGATGGTGTAGCGTTCGGTGAACACCGGGGTCCAGCGGCAGCTCGTGGCGCTTTCGCACACGGTCTCGCCCGATGCCGACACGACCCGCAAGGCCGGCGCAGTGCCGGCGGGGGAGGAGACAGCGATAACCGCCCGTTTGCCTGACAGGAAGGTCTGGGTCAGCTCCAGCTCGCCTTCGGCGGCCAGCGTGCCGCGCCGGTAGGCCGGGCCCAGCGCCCGTCCGCGAAACGGCACTGCATCGGCTCCGGCGGCTGCACGCCACACCGGAACCGGATCCTCGCCGGCATCTTCTGCCGGAGCAGCGCCAAGAGCGGAAAGGCGGGCGAGGCGGCGGGAAAGCGCCCCGGTCTCGCCGGCGGCAGCGTCCGCCTCGGCCCCGGCCAGCAGGGCGGCCACGGCCTCTGCCCTGGTCTCGGCACTTGCCGGTAACGAAGCGGCAGGCGGCTCGGCGGCGGAGCAGGCTGCTGACATCAGTCCGAGCAGGGCGGGCAGGGCTAAACGGGTCATCGGCGATTCTCCGGTTTGAGCACGAAATGCGCGCCGCGCGGGCTGGCGGCAAGACTGAGCGAGAGACCATGACGCTGGGCGATGGCGCGGGCAAGGGCCAGGCCGAGCCCGGCGCCGCCCTTGGTTTCGCCATGGGCGCGGCGGAAGCGGGTGAACACGGTCTCGTGATCGCTTTCCGGGATGCCGGGGCCATCGTCGGCGACTTCAAGCCGCGGACCGGGCCCCAGCGAGAGGCGGATCGTGCCGCCTTCGGGCACGTACTTGAACGCGTTGTCGAGCAGGTTGGTGACCAGCCGGGCGAGCTGCATTTCCTCGCCCGGGCATGACACGCCCGGGGCAATGCTCACTTCGAAGCGGTGCCCTGATTCCTCCGCGCTGTCGGCATAGAGTTCCGCGATCCGGCTGATCATGGCGCTGAGGTCGACCGGGCGCAGGCCGCTCTGGTCGCCGATCTTGGCTTCGCTGGAGGCGATATCGAGCAGCGATTCGAGCAGGGCGACAATCCCGCGGATATCACCGCGTGCCCGCGCCAGCGCTTCACCCAGCGAAGCATCGCCGGTCTCGCGGGCGAGCTTCACCAGCCGGGTATCGAGATGCATCAGCGGGGTGCGGATTTCGTGCGCGATCTGGTCAGCGGTCTCGCGATGGGCCTGCGCGAGGTGCGCGGTCTGGGCCAGCGCATCGCCGCTGTGGCGGGCCAGTTCGCCGATCTCGTCGCGCGTATCTTCATCGGTCGCGAGCGCGGCGATCGCTTCAGGTTCGCGGCGACGGAATGCGTCATTGAGCCGCTCGATCCGGCGGTTGAGCCTGCGTGCGGTAAGCCAGCCGAGCAAGGCGACGCTCGCCACGGCGGCGAGCCCGGCCAGCAGGAAGCCGAAGGCCAGGCGGCGCAGCAGGGCAGCAGTGGCCCGGTCCTCGCGCGCCACCACCAGGCGCAGCTCCGGCCCGAGCTGGGTCGCCCGCGCCTGCGCCTCGACCCCGCTCGCAAGCTCGACCCGGCGGCTTTCGGAAATGCGCGCGTCGAGCCCGGGCCAGCCGTTCATGTCTCCGGCGAGGCGGGTGCCCCCTTCGCCCAGCAGCAGGTAATGTGGACGGTTGCCGTCGCTCGGTGCCAGCTCCAGCCGGTCGCCGATCCGTTCGATCAGTTCCTGCTCGCCGCCGCTGGCATAGATATCGACCAGCCCGGCAAGGTCCACGTCGACCGCACGCTCCAGCGCAGCCGCACCGCTCGCCTGCACCGTCCAGTGCGCCAGCGCCCACAGCAGCGTCACCAGCGCAACCGACACCAGCGTTGCACCCAGCGTGATCCGCCCGAAAATGGAATGGGTGCGCGGCTTCATGCGTCAGGCATTACCGGCCGTCGAGCAGGCGATAGCCCGTGCCCCAGATCGTCTCCAGCGCCGGGGTGGCAAAGCCCTCTTCCAGCTTGCGCCGCAAGCGCCCGATGCTGACGTCGACGACGTTGGTCTGGGGATCGAAGTTCATGTGCCACACGTCGCGCAGCAGCATCTCGCGGGTGATCACTTCGCCCGCGTTCTCGATGAAATAGCGGAACAGTTCGAATTCGCGCGGGCTGAGCGCGAGATGCCGGTTGGCGCGAAAGGCGGTGCGCGCCTTCACGTGGCACTCGAATGCGCCGTAGATAATGACTGCACTGTGCTCCCTGCCGGACGAGCGCCGGTGCAGCGCGCGCAGGCGGGCCAGCAGCTCTTCGGCCTCGAACGGCTTGGCAAGGTAATCGTCAGCCCCGGCATCGAGCCCTTCGGCCCGGTCCGAGGTGCGCCCGAGCGCGGACAGCATCAGCACCGGGGTGCCGACTCCGCTTTCGCGCAGGCGCTGGAGGATGGTGAGGCCATCGATGTCGGGCAGCATCCGGTCGAGGATGATAACGTCGAACTTGTCCATCCCGGCGCGCAGCAATCCGGCGCTGCCGGTACTTTCCCATGTAATCCGGTCGCCCTGGCCATGGGCGAGCTCGATCACTTCGCCCGCTACCCGGGCATCGTCTTCAACGTAGAGGATCCTGAGCGAGGTCATCGGGTCTGTCCTGGGCGTGGATGGTTGCACGGCGGCGGGCTGGCTGCAAGCGCCCGCCGTCGTGCCGGGGAGAACATGCTCGCTCATCCCCCGGTCCATCAGCCCAGATCTTCGACCGAGACCCAGCCCTTGGTGCCGAAGCTGTCCTCGACCTCGACGAACAGGCCGTCACGCTTGCCGGTCGGGGTCAGGGTGGTGCCGGAGCGCAGCTTGCGCACTTCTGCCGCATCGCCAGCGGGGGCGGCGCGCATCACCGTGTCGGCCGCAACGCTGGCCAGAGCCGCTGCGGGTGCGGCTGCCCGGGGGGCTTGCGCCAGCACCGGGCCCTGCGCCGCGACCGCGTTGAAGGCGATGATGAACGCTTCGGCCAGCATCTGGCCATCCTTGCTCGAACCGTAGCCTGCGTTCTGCACGCCCTGGTTCCAGCCCCCGGCGCCGCCGAAGGTCAGCGTGCTCTTGCGCACTTCGCCCGATCCGGTGGCAATGGTCTGGCCGGTGGCGGGGCTGAGCACCTTGATGCCTGCGGCCACGACCTTCTTCTTGCCGCCAAGTCCGCCGAACGCACCCAGCAGCGCGCCGCCCATCGGCACGCGCGACAGCACGGTGCCTGCTGCGCCCGAGCGGATCAGGCCTTCGGTGGCGGCCGACTTGGCCAGTTCGATCGACTTGTCGACCTCTTCCGCGTCACCGGCGACGACGTTCAGCAGGAAGTCTGCCGGCTTGCCGCTGGCGGGGTTGTGCGGGGAGAAGCAGCCCGATTCGAGCGCCAGCGCGTTGATCAGCTCGCGCGGGCTCGACAGGCCGTACTTGGTCCAGCCCTGGGTGTCGCCGTCGACCACGGCAACGGTGCCATAGCTTTCGGTGCAGGTCGAAAGCTGAACCGGCTCGGCCTTCTTCTTGGCGGCCAACGCCGGGGTGGCCGCACCCATGGCGAGCGCGACGAGAGCAAGTGCGGAAACGGATTTCTTCATGACAGCCTCCTGTTTGGGGGTGCTGTCACTGTGCCTGTGCGAAGCAATCCGCCCCACACACCATGCCTGTCAGGCTGATGACAAAGCCGGTTAGAGTGGCGAAATTAGGCCTGTTGTGCGCGATCGAGCGCTTGCGCGACCTTCACGCCGAGCGTGATCAGGAACGGCACCAGCACGAGGCTGAGCGTGACCTTGGCCAGCACCTGGCCGATCAGCAGGTTGGTGATCTCGAACTCGCCGTAGAAAGCCAGCGTGATGAAGATGACCGAGTCGAGTGCCTGGCTGAGAGCCGAGGCGATCGCCCCGCGCACCATCAGGCCCACTGTGGTCGCTTCGCCGCTGCCTGCCAGCCGCGAGAAGATCCACACGTTCAGCAGCAGCGAAACAAGGTAGGCCGCCGGCCCTGCCAGCCACACCCGCCAGGTGGCGTGGTGGACCTGCTCGAACGCGGCGAGATCGTCCGGCCGGAATTCGACCATTTCGGTCGAAGCGGGCAGGCCCAGCACCAGCTGCATCAGCAGTGCGGAAATGCCCAGCGGGATGAACCCCCACCACACGATCCGGGTCGCCACTGCCTGCCCGTAAAGCTGCGCTACCGTGCTGGAAATCACCACCAGCAGCAGGAAGGCAAAGATGCCCGCTTCCACCGCCAGGTCGGTTGGCGGCAGTTGCACCTGCTTGAACGCCAGCACTCCGGCGAGCACGGTCATCCCGCCGTAAAGCATCAGGTAGACGAGCAGGCCACGCGGGGTGGCGGCAGCGGCGGGATGCACAGGGCGCGCGTTGGTCAGGTCCATCGCCGCTGACTATGGCGGACGGTGCAAAAAGGAAAGCCACCGCTTTTCGTGTTCCCCGGTTTGACGAAGGGCGATGCTTGCGGGCATGAGGCCAGGCACAGTTTCCCATGCGTTGGAAGGGGCCGCATGCATCCGATCGTTGCCAGCCTGCTCGGCATTGTCGCCATTCTCGGCATCGCGTTCCTGCTTTCGAGCGGCAAGCGGCGGATCAAGCTGCGGGTGGTCGGTGCGGCTTTTGCCCTGCAGGCGCTGATGGCCTTCCTGGTGCTCGCCACCAGCGGCGGGCGGCGCACGATCCAGGCGATGTCGGACGGGGTCTCCGCGCTGCTGTCCTATGCCAACAAGGGCACCGAGTTCCTGTTCGGCACGGAAAACCCGCTCGCCAACACCTTTGCCCTGGGCGCGCTGCCGGTGATCGTGTTCTTCGCTGCGCTCGTCTCGATCCTCTACTACCTCGGCATCATGCAGCGGGTGGTGCGCTGGGTCGGGGGCGGCATCGCGTTCGTGACCGGGGTCAGCAAGGTCGAGTCGCTCGGCGCGGCGGCCAACATCTTCGTCGGCCAGAGCGAGAGCCCGCTGGTGGTGCGACCCTACCTTGCCGGACTTGCGCCATCGCAGCTGTTCACCCTGATGACGGTCGGCATGGCCGGGGTCGCGGGGACGATCCTCGCCGCCTATGCCGGATTGCTGGGGGCGGAGTACCTGCCGTTCCTGCTCGCCGCCGCGTTCATGTCGGCGCCCGGCGGCATCCTGATGGCCAAGATCATCATGCCGGACGAAGACGGCGTGGCGACAGCGAACGACGAGCCGATTCGCCTCCCCGATGCCCGGATCAGCGGCGAAGGCCCGGCTGCCCTGACCGAAGGCGGCAAGCCGCACGAAGTCGAGGTCGCCGAAACCTTCGAGGATGGCACCCGCCCGGCGAACGTGATCGAAGCGGCGGCGCAGGGCGCGCAGACCGGGGTCAAGCTGGCAGTCGCCGTCGGGGCGATGGTCCTCGCCTTCGTTGCGCTGGTGGCGCTGGCGAACGGGTTGCTGGGCTGGGTCGGCGGCTGGTTCGACTATCCGCAGCTGTCGTTCCAGCAGCTGCTCGGCTGGGTGTTCGCGCCGGTCATGTACCTGATCGGCATCTCGGACTGGCAGCAGGCGCAGGTCGCAGGCGGGCTGTTCGGCACCAAAGTCGTGCTCAACGAATTCGTCGCCTTCATCGAGCTGGGCCAGCTCGATGGGCTGACCGAGCGCAGCCGCGCGATCGTCACTTTTGCGCTGTGCGGCTTTGCCAATTTCAGCTCGATCGCGATCCAGATGGCGGTGACCGGCGGTCTTGCGCCGAGCCAGCGGCCGGTGATCGCGCGGCTCGGGCTCAAGGCACTTGCCGCCGGGAGCCTCGCCAACCTGATGAGCGCAGCGCTGGCGGGGCTGTTCCTGCCGTACTGACAGGTCTATGGGGCGACCCATGACAGTCGCATCCGTCTCCATCGCCCGCCCGCTGCCGCAGATCGCCGACGAGCTTGGCCAGAGCTTCGCCGAATACGGCTTTGCCGTCATCCGTGACCACGGCATCCCGCAGCCCCTGATCGACCGCGCGCAGGCCATGGCCAAGGCGTTCTTCGAACTGCCCGAGGACGTGAAGCGCGCCTATCACATTCCCGGCGGCGGCGGTGCGCGTGGCTATACCCCGTTCGGTACCGAGAAGGCGAAGGACGCCGAAGTCTTCGACCTAAAGGAATTCTGGCACGTCGGGCGCAGCCTGCCGACGGGCGACCCGCTGGAAGAATTCATGCCGCCCAATGTCTGGCCGGCCGAGCTGGACGGTTTTCGCGACACCTTCGAAGCGCTCTACACCGCGTTCGAGCAGGCCGGGGACCGGGTGCTGCGCGCGATTGCGCTGCATCTTGGCCTGGCCGAAGACTGGTTCGTGCCCACCGTCGACCAGGGCAACTCGGTCATGCGGCTGCTGCACTATCCGCCGCTGCCCGAAAGCGCACCCGAAGGTGCGGTGCGGGCTGCGGCGCACGGCGACATCAACACGATCACCCTGCTGCTGGGCGCGGAAGAGGCCGGGCTGGAGCTGCTGACGAAACAGGGCGACTGGCTGCCGGTGCAGCCGCCGGAGGGGGCGCTGGCGGTCAATATCGGCGACATGCTCGACCGGCTGACCAATTCGCGCCTGCGTTCGACCACGCACCGGGTGGTCAACCCCAGCGGCGAGGCCGCGCGCCGCTCGCGCTATTCGATGCCGTTCTTCCTGCATTTCCGGCCCGATTTCGTGATCGAGACCCTGCCGTCGTGCATAGACCCCGACTCGCCCGAGTCGCATCCGGCGCCGATTTCGAGCCACGAATTCCTGTTGCAGCGCCTGCGCGAGATAAATCTCGCCTGAACGGCGCTGGAAAATCGCATCCTGTCAGAATCTTATCCTCTGTTGCATTGCAGCAACAGTCGGAAACGCTAGGGATTCCAGTGTTTTTCGGACGGTTTCGGTTTGGCCGCGTGAATCCGCGCGGTTTGTCATCCCGTGGTAACAAAAGATACTTCTGTGCGTAGCGCTTCGCTCCTAACGGGGCCCGCATCCAGTTTACTTTCCGTCCGTTTGTCCACCCAAGGGATAGCCATATCATGAAGCTCAAGTATCTCCTGGCCGCCAGCGTCGTCAGCCTGTCGGCGGCGGCCATTCTGCCTGCGCCTGTTGCCGCGCAGCAGATCACCTCGACCATTCAGGGTACCGTCGAAGACGACAGCGGCATGCCGCTGGCCGGCGCGACCGTGGTCGTGACCGACACCCGCACTGGCGCATCGCGTACCACGGTGACCGGCTCGGACGGTCGCTTTGCAGCCCCGAACCTGGTCGTCGGCGGTCCTTACACGATTTCGGCCAACGCCGGCGGCTTCGAAGGCCAGAGCGTGACCGAAGTCTACACCTCGCTGCAGGGCGCGACCGACCTGACCTTCTCGCTCTCGTCGGGTGCAGGCGAAATCGTCGTTACCGGCAGCCGCGTGCAGGTGACCCAGCTGGCCGTCGGCCCGGGCACCGCGTTCTCGCTCGAAGTGCTGGAAACCGCGCCGAGCTTCAACCGCGACATCCGCGACGTCATCCGCCTCGACCCGCGCGTCAGCCTTGACCGTGAAGACGCCGCCACCGGCGGCTCGGGCGCCGACCGCATCAGCTGCCTTGGCGGCAACGATCGTGGCAACGCCTTCACCGTCGACGGTATCAGCCAGGGCGACATCTTCGGCCTCAACGACACCGGCTTCAGCTCGCGTTCGTCGACCCCGATCCCGTATGACGCGGTTCGCGAAACCCAGGTCCAGTTCGCGCCGTTCGATGTCGACTACGGCCAGTTCACCGGCTGTGCGATCAACGTTGTCACCAAGTCGGGCACCAACGATTACAAGTTCGGTGGCTTCTTCGAATACTCCGACAACGGCATGCGTGCGAACAATGTCACGTCGAAGGGCCGCAGCAGCCAGGTTGCCCCGATCGAGCCGGAAAAGCGCTGGGGCGTCTACCTCGGCGGGCCGGTGATCAAGGACCGCCTGTTCCTGTTC
>JAHDXX010000084.1 GCA_023384025.1 Sphingomonadaceae bacterium | reverse complement strand
CCGCGATGGGCGACAAGATTGAATCCAAGAAGCTGGCCAAGGAAGCGGGCGTCAACGTCGTCCCCGGCTACGTCGGCGAGATCGAGGACACCGAGCACGCGGTGCGCATCTCCAACGAGATCGGCTACCCGGTGATGATGAAGGCCAGCGCCGGCGGCGGCGGCAAGGGCATGCGCCTTGCCTACGACGAGAAGGATGTGCGCGAAGGCTTCGAGAGCGTGAAGCGCGAGGGGCTCAACAGCTTCGGCGACGACCGGGTGTTCATCGAGAAGTTCATCCTCAACCCGCGCCACATCGAAATCCAGATCCTCGGCGACAAGCACGGCAACGTGCTCTACCTGAACGAGCGCGAATGCAGCATCCAGCGCCGCCACCAGAAAGTGGTCGAGGAAGCGCCGTCGCCGTTCGTCACCCCGAAGATGCGCAAGGCGATGGGCGAGCAATGCGTCGCGCTGGCCAAGGCGGTAGGCTATCACTCCGCTGGTACGGTCGAACTGATCGTCAGCGGCGCGGACCCGACGGGCGAGAGCTTCTACTTCCTCGAAATGAACACCCGCCTGCAGGTCGAGCACCCCGTCACCGAAGCAATCACCGGCATCGACCTGGTCGAACAGATGATCCGCGTGGCGGCGGGCGAAAAGCTGGCGATGACGCAGGACGATATCGGCATCGATGGCTGGTCGATCGAGAACCGCGTCTATGCCGAAGACCCCTATCGCGGGTTCCTTCCCAGCACCGGGCGACTGGTGCGCTATCAGCCGCCGAAGGCGCTCAAGCACCAAGCCCCGTTCGTGTCGAGCGAAGTCGAGACACCAGCGCCGGGCATCTCGACTAGGCTCGATGCGAACGGAGGTCGGGTACGTGAGGCCTATATTCGCGTGGATGATGGCGTGGCCGAAGGCGGCGAAGTCTCGATGTTCTACGACCCGATGATCGCCAAGCTCATCACCTGGGGCAAGACCCGCGACGAAGCGGCCGACCTGCAGGTGCAGGCGCTCGACGCGTTCCGGCTCGAAGGGCTGGGGCACAACGTCGATTTCCTCAGCGCGATCATGCAGCACCCGCGCTTCCGCTCTGGAGAGCTGACCACCGGCTTCATCGCCGAGGAATATCCGGAAGGCTTCCTCGGCGCGCCTGCCTCGCCCGAACTGCTGCGCGGCCTCGCGGCTATCGGTGGCGTGCTCGCGACCGCCGACGCCGACCGCGCGCGCCGGATCGACCAGCAGTTGAACGGCGGCAACCCGCCGCCGGGCGACTGGGTCGTTCGGATCAGTGAAACCGACTACGCGGTGAGCCTGGAGGAAGAGGCGATCACGGTCGATGGCACGCCGGTCGAAGTCAGCTTCGACTACACGCCGGGCGACACGATTGTCGACCTCGAGCTGGATGGCGAGGCGATGACGATCCAGCTCAAGCCGACCCGCACCGGCTATGCGATCACCACGCGCGGCGCGACGCAGGTCTTGCGCGTGCTGCCGCAGCGGGTCGCACACCTCGCGCACTTCATGCTCGAAAAGATCCCGCCGGATCTGTCCAAGCTGCTGATCTGCCCGATGCCGGGCCTGCTGGTGAAGCTGCACGTGGCCGAGGGCGAGGAAGTCCAGCCCGGCCAGCCGCTCGCCACGGTCGAGGCGATGAAGATGGAGAACATCCTGCGCGCCGAAAAGCAGGCGACGGTCGCCAAGATCAACGCGGTTGAAGGTGACAGCCTCGCGGTCGATGCGGTAATTCTCGAGCTGGAATAGTGCACCTGCGCCACGATCCTGATGCGCCGGCTGGCGAGGAAATCACATTCGACGATTTCCTCAAGGTCGATATCCGCATCGGGACCGTGGTGGCTGCGGACGAGTTCCCTGAGGCACGCAAGCCGAGCTACCGGCTGGTGATCGATTTCGGCGCGGTGATCGGGCGCAAGAAGAGTTGCGCCCGGATCGCCGCCAACTACCATGTCGATGAACTGGTCGGGCGGCAGGTCGCGGCGGTGGTCAACTTCCCGCCGCGCCAGATCGGTCCGGCGATGTCCGAAGTGCTGACGCTGGGCTTTGCCGACAGCGCGGGCGAAGTGGTGCTGTTCGCGCCGGACGTGAAGGTGCCGGACGGTTCTCGGTTGTTCTGAACGTCAGTCGCCGCGAAAATCCGGCGTGCGCTTTTCGCGAAATGCTGCAACCCCTTCGCGAAAATCCTCGGTTCGCGTGGCGAGAAGCCACTGGTCGGTATCGGCATGCATTACGGCCTGGTCGAGGGCGCCCGCCCAGGCATTGGCGCTGCGCTTGATCATCTGCACGGCGACCGGCGGTAACGCGGCGTAGGTCGCGGCCACCTCCATCACACGATCTTCAATGGCGTCTTCGCTGATGACCTCGTCGAAGAAACCCCATTCAAGCATGGTCGCGGCATCGAACAGTCCGCCTGTCATTACCATCCGCTTTGCGCGGGCGAGGCCGACAGTCTGGATCGCAAGCGGCAGAGCGTGCCACATCAGGTTGATACCGAGCTTCACCTCGCCGTAGCCAACCCGCGCGTCCGGGGTGCCGAAGCGGAAGTCGCAGGCGGTGGGTATGCATGCGCCGCCGCCTGTTGCCACACCGCGAACGAGGCACAGGGTCGGCTGGTGGATCTCGCGGATAGCGCGCAGCAGCAGCGCCCCGTTCTCAGCCGTGCGGCGAATTTCGGCCACAGTCGGTGGTTCGCCATCCATGCGGTCAATATCTGCGCCTACACTGAAATCGGCGCATTCGCTGCGGAGGATCACGGCACGGGTTTCGGCATCCGCACGGAACGATTCCGCGATCTGGCGCAGTGAAACCAGCATTTCAGGGGTGAGCGCGTTGCGCCGATCGGGGCGGTTGATTGAAACAGTGGTAACCGCACCCTGACGTTCAATCCGGAAGAAGTCGTGCCCGGCCATTTGCGTCCCTCCCTTTCAAACACTAGTCAACCAGTGCCACTGCCCTGATCCATCCCGCGCTGGCGCGTTCGATCTTGACCGGGAAGCAGCTCAGGGTGAAGCCGAACGGGGGCAGGGCGGCGAGGTTGGTCAGTTTTTCGATCTGGTAATAGGGGCGGATGCGCCCGGCCTTGTGGCCTTCCCAGATAATCGACGGGTCGCGGGTTTCGGCCCAGCGCCGCGCAGTGTGGCTGAACGGCGCGTCCCAGCTCCACGCATCGGTGCCGACCACCTCCACGCCGCGTTCGGTCAGCCACAGAGTCGCTTCCGCGCCGAGGCCGACGCCCTGATCGGTGAAATTGTCGGTGCCGTAGACTGCGCCCGACTGGACCAGCACGATATCGAGCGGTTGCAGCTCGTACCTGATCCGGGCCAGCTCTGCCTCGACCTCGGCAGCGCTGACCACGTGGCCGTGCGGCAAGTGGCTGAAATCGAGTTTGACGCCGGGGCGGAAGAACCGGTCTAGCGGAGCCTCGTCAATACTCGGCGCGGGGCTGGCACCTGAATCGGTGGTCGAATGGAAGTGCCACGGTGCGTCCATGTGGGTGCCGTTGTGGGTCGACAGCTCGACGAACTCCACCGCCCAGCCTTCGCCATCGGGAAGGTCGGCCTGCTCCAGACCGGGGAAGAACATCGCGATCTGCTGCCAGGTGCTCTCGTGGGTCATGTAGGTGACCTTGGGCCGCATGACTTCGGGGTCGGACACGACATCGTTGGTGATCGGGATCGATAGGTCGATGAAGCGGGTCATCGGGCAAGCTCCTCGTCAAGGAAGGCGGCGACGTCGGCCAGCTCGACATCGCGGGCGAGGAACGCCTCGCCCACGCCGCGCAGCAGGATGAAGGGCAGGGTGCCTGCGTCCATCTTCTTGTCGTGGCGCATGTGATCGGCGAGGCGCGTGCCATCGCAATCGAGCCCGAGATCGGGCAGCCGCGCGGGCAGGCCCACGGTGGCAATGGCCTCTGCGACCCGCTCTGCATCGGCCGGGGCAATAAGGCCGCGCCGGGCGGAATAGCGGGCTGCCAGCACCATCCCCAGCGCCACGCCTTCGCCGTGCAGCAACCGGTCGGAAAAGCCGGTCTCCGCTTCCAGTGCATGGCCGAAGGTGTGCCCGAGGTTGAGCAGCGCGCGGGCACCGGTGGTCTCGCGCTCGTCCTCGGCGACAATCCGGGCCTTCGCCGCGACGCTGGTCGCTACGGCATGTTCGAGCGCGGCAGGCTCGCGCGCCAAAACTGCGGTGCCGTTCGCGGCGAGCCAGTCGAAGAATGCGGCATCGCCCAGGATTCCGTACTTGATGACTTCAGCATAGCCCGCACGCATCTCGCGGTCGGGCAGGGTGTCGAGCGCGCCAAGGTCGGCCAGCACCAGCGAGGGCTGGTGAAACGCGCCGACCAGGTTCTTGCCTGCCGCCGTGTTGATGGCGGTCTTGCCCCCGACACTCGAATCGACCTGGGCGAGCAAGGTGGTGGGGATCTGCACGAACCCGCAGCCACGCTTCAGGATCGCGCAGGCGAACCCGGTGAGGTCGCCGGTTACGCCGCCGCCGAGGGCGAAGACATGATCCCCGCGTTCGACTTCGCGTTCCAGCAGCCAGTCCACCAGCGCGCGCAGGCCGTCCCAGCTCTTCGCCCCTTCACCGGGGGCAAGCTCGTGCCAGTCGACGCCGATTCCGGCCGCGGCGAGCGAGGCTTCCAGTCTCGCACCGTGAAAGCGCCGGGCATTGGCATCGGCTACCACTGCGACCCGCTCCTTGCGGATGAAGGCGCGGGCCTGCGCTGCCGCATTGCCAATGAGGTCGCGAGCGACATGCACCTCGTAAGGGCGTCCGGCGAGCGCGACGGGGATTACAGCCATTTGTCAATCGCTCCGATGATGGCGAGGGCGGTCTCGCTGTGGGGGCCTTGTTCGCTGGTGACCCTAATGGGTGCCTGCGCGTAGAACGGCGCGCGCTCGGCGTGAAGCCGGGTGAGGATTTCTCTCGGGTTGCCCTGCCGCAGCAGGGGCCGGTTGTTCTTCCGCGCGGTCCGCTCGACCAGTACGGCGACCGGACAGTCGATCCACACCGCGAGGCCGCGTTCGAGGATCAGCGCGCGGGTTTCGTCGTTGACGAACGCCCCGCCGCCGGTGGCAATCACACCTTTCTCGGATTCCATCATCCGCGCGATCACCCGGCGTTCGCCATCGCGGAAATAGGGCTCCCCGAACTGCTCGAAGATCTCCGGGATGCTCATCTGCGCGGCTTTCTCGATTTCCTCGTCCGCGTCGGAAAAGCGTGTTCCCAGCAATGTGGCGAGCCGCCGGCCGACCGTCGACTTGCCCGCACCCATGAGCCCGACCAGCACCACAGGCCGGTCCAGCTTGCGCGCAACGGCGGCAATCCGGTCGTCGGGAACGATTTGCGGTGGCTCAGTCATTGATGATGCGCCTATAGATGCGCTAGAGGCGGCGCAACCACCGGCGGCCTGTGTCGCCCGCAGATGCACGACGAGGGGTCGCCGCTTTGACGAGAACACGCAGGATCGGACTGGCCGGAGCGGGCGCGCTGGCAGCATTGCTTGCCTACGCGTGGATCAACGGCGGCGCGCAGGCGCTCCGTCCGATCGAGCAGCCGGTCGAACTGCCCGAGGTGCTACCGTGAGAGCGGGCTGGCTTCTCGGCGGTGCCGCGCTTCTCGCGCTGACTTCGACGCTGGTCATGGCCCAGCAGCGGCCCGAATCGCTGCTGCCCCCCGGTTTTGACGATCCCGCCCCGACGCCGAGTGCGGCGCCAACCGCTCGGCCACAACCGCAGCCGCAACAACCCTCCACTCCGACTGCGCCTGCTTCGGGTGGCACGCCGGTGATCCAGCCGCTGCCCGGTGGCGGTGCAGTCGCCCCGGTGGTGATTCCGGATGGCATTGTCCAAAGCAACCTGCCCTCGCTGGAAGAGCTTGAGAAGCTCAACCCGGACGAGCTCGACGAGTTGCTCGGCCTCAAGCCCAAGTTCGATATTCCGCCGGCCGCGCGTCGCTCGATGGAGCGCGTCGGAATCCTCGACATGAACGAAGGCGGGTTGCCGACCGCTGCGCTGGCGAACCAGCCCGCTTCGATCGTGCGTGCTGCACTGGCTGGTACCAAGCGCCCGATGGGTTCGCGCTGGGGCCATATGCTCATGCGCCGGGCGCTCGCCAGCCGCCTTGAAGCGCCAGCGGGTATGGACCCGGCGGAGTTTGCGGCCCTTCGGGTCAAGGCGCTGAACGCGATGGGCGAATGGTCCGTGGCGCGGGCGGTGGCGCAGGATGTCGACACCGGCAACTGGAACCCGGCGCTGACCGACGCCGCGTTTGATGCCTACCTCCACACCGCCGATCTGGTTGGCATCTGCCCGCGCATACAGGTCGGCAGCCATGCGCGCGAGGATGCGCAATGGGAAATGGCGCGCGCCATCTGTGCAGCGTTCTCGGGGCAGGGTGCACGCGCGGGAAGCGACCTCAACCGGATGCTTTCGCGCGGGCGGGGTGAGGCAATCGACATCCTGCTGGCGCAACGCTTTGCCGGTGCGGCGGGAGCCGGGCGGCGGGCAGTCAACCTCGAATGGGACAACGTCGAGAAGCTGACCCCGTGGCGCTATGCGCTGGCCAATGCGGTGGGTGCCGAGATTCCGGAACAGCTTCGCGCCAATCCTTCGCCCACGATCCAGCGGATGACGGCCACTGCCCCGATGCTGCCGCTGGCGCAGCGGGTTGCGGCGGCCGATGTCGCTGCGCGCGAGGGCATTCTCTCCAGTGCCGCCTACGTCGATCTGATGTCGCAATTCCGGGGCGAGAGTGCTGGCGAAGGCGAGCTTGCAACGCGCGCTTCGCGCTTGCGCGATGCCTATGTGCTGGCGGATTCGGCTGCACGCGTTGCAGCGATCAAGGATGTCTGGGGCAGCGAACAGCCGGATTACGGCAGGCTGGTGCTGACGGCTTATGCGGCTGCACGGCTTGAACCCGACGAGGCGCTGGCCGACGTTGCCGCGCCGCTGGTCGCGTCGATGCTTGCCGCCGGGCTGGAGCGTGATGCTCTGCGCTGGGCAGCAGTGGTGCCGCAGGGGAGCGAGGCGTGGGCCTTGCTGGTGTTCGCGCAGCCGACCCGAGCCAATCCGGTCACTTCGGGCCAGTTTGAGGGCTTTGCCGGGGATGACGACAGCGCCGGACAGCGCAAGTCAGCCTTCCTGCTGGCGGGGCTGGCCGGGCTTGGCCGGATCGAGCGCGAGGCCGTGAACGACCTGGCCACCGATCTGGGCGCAGACTTCGGGCGCCAGACGCGGTGGAGCGGACTGATCGATGCTGCGGCTGAAGCCGGCAACCCGGCATTGGTCGCTTTCCTGGCCGGGGTCGGGATGCAGGGCAACAGCTGGGATCGGATGACCCCGCGCCACCTCTTTCACATCGTTTCGGCACTGGAACGGGTCGGGCTCTCTGCCGAAGCGCGGATGATCGCGGCGGAGGCCGTGGCGCGCGGCTGATGCGCAGGGCTGCATGAGCGAGGCAGTCGAAGCCTTCCTCGCCATGCTGGCGGCGGAACGCGGCGCGGCGAGCAATACCATCGCGGCCTATCGACGGGACCTCGAAGGCGTGGGAGAACTGGTCGGCGACCCGGCGACGGCGGGGCAGGCACAGCTTGCCCGTCTGGGGCAGGCATGGGCACAGCTTGCGCCGAGTTCCGTTGCGCGCAAGTCCTCCGCGCTACGCCAGTTTTACGGTTTCCTGGTCGACGAAGGGCGGCGGGACGATGATCCTTCTGCAGCCTTGCCTCGTCCGGCAAACCGCAGGCCCTTGCCCAAGATCCTTTCCCACGCAGAGGTGGAGGCGCTGTTTGCACGGGCGGAGGAAGAAGCCCGCACGGAAGATCCGCTTGCGATTCGCCTGCTCACCCTGATCGAGCTGCTCTATGGTTCAGGTTTGCGGGCGAGCGAGCTCATGGCCTTGCCTCTCGTGGCAGTTCCGCGCGATGCGCCGTTTCTCACTGTGACCGGAAAGGGCGGGCAAGCGCGGATGGTTCCGGTCAGCAAGCGGGCAAGGCAGGCGCTGTCGCGCTGGTTGATGCACCATCCGGGTGGCTCGAAGTACCTGTTCCCCTCGCGCGGGAAGCATCTTACCCGGATCCGGCTGTTCCAGCTGGTCAAGGACCTCGCGGTGCGCGCGGGACTGCCGCCGGAGAAAGTCAGCCCGCACGTGTTGCGCCACGCATTTGCCACCCATCTTCTGGAGGGCGGGGCAGACCTGCGGGTCCTGCAGACCCTGCTCGGCCATGCCGACATCGCGACGACGCAGATCTATACCCATGTCGATGCGGCGCGGCTGGTCGCACTGGTCAATGAACGGCATCCGCTTGCAGAGAAGCGCCGTGGCGACTAGCGGGGGAGGATGATTTCCTATCTCGAATTCGAGAAGCCGGTCGCCCAGCTCGACAAGCGGATCGAGGAGCTTCGTGCTGCCTCGGGCCATGACGATGTAGACATTTCTGCCGAAATCGCGCGGCTGGAGCAGAAGAGCGCCGATTTGCTGGCGAGCACTTATGCGTCGCTGTCGCCCTGGCAGAAGACGCAGGTCGCCCGTCACCCGGCGCGACCGCACTTTCGCGATTTCGTCGCACACGCGTTCGACGAATTCATCCCGCTGGGCGGCGACCGCTACTACGGCGAGGACGAAGCGATCATGGGCGGCTTTGCCCGCCTTGGTGAGCGGCGGGTTGTCCTTATCGGGCACGAGAAGGGCAACGACACGGAAAGCCGGTTGCGGCACAACTTCGGGATGGGCAAGCCCGAGGGGTATCGCAAGGCGATCCGGTTGATGGAACTGGCGGGCCGGTTCGGTCTGCCGGTGGTGACGCTGGTCGATACCTCGGGCGCATTTCCCGGCGTGGAAGCGGAAGAACGCGGCCAGGCCGAAGCCATCGCCCGGTCGACCGAGGCCTGCCTTGCCCTGCCGGTACCGATGGTCGCGACGATCGTGGGCGAAGGCGGTTCAGGCGGCGCGGTTGCCCTTGCCAGTGCCGAGCGGGTGCTGATGCTGGAGCACGCGGTCTATTCGGTCATTTCGCCTGAAGGTTGTGCGTCGATCCTGTGGCGCACGGCCGAAAAGGCGCCTGATGCAGCAGAAGCGATGAAGGTGACCGCGCAGCACCTGCTCAAGCTTGGCGTGATCGACCGGATCGTGGGCGAACCCGCCGGTGGCGCGCAGCGCGATCCGGTGGCCACGGCCAAGACGCTGGGGCGGGCAATCGGTGAGGAGCTCGACGCGCTGTCCGGCAAGGATCCGGCAGAGCTGCGGCGCCAGCGCGAGGAACGGTTTCTCCGGATCGGAACGCTCTGAGGCGCGGAACCGGGGTCGCACTCGGCGGTTCAAGCGGTTATGTTCCGGCTCCTGCGGCGGGTGGGGCCGCATCCGATGGAGGAGAGATAACCATGAGTCGCACCAGATTTTCCACCCTTGCCGGTACTGCCGCCATGTCCCTGGTCCTCAGCGGCTGCATGGGCGGCGGCGAGATTCCCGACGCATCGACCCCGATCACGCAGTCCGAAGCGCAGCAAGGGGCGCAGTATCACCCGCAGCTGCTGGCAGAGTTCGGGGGTACCTACGATGGCCCGCAGGCGGCCTATGTCGACAGTGTCGGCAAGAACATCGCATTCCAGTCCGGCCTCGGCAACGCACGTAGCGACTTCACCGTTTCGCTGCTCAACAGCCCGGTGAACAACGCCTTCGCGATCCCCGGCGGCTATGTCTACAGCACGCGGCAGCTGGTTGCGCTGATGAACAACGAGGCTGAACTCGCCGCCGTGCTGGGGCACGAAGTCGGCCACGTCGCCGCCCGCCACTCGCAGCGGCGTCAAGCGGCTGCGCAGAAGAACACGCTCATCGGCGGCGGACTGGCCATCCTCTCCAGCGTCCTTCTGGGCGACAGCGGTATCGGGAACACGCTTTCGCGCGGGTTCCTCCAGGGTTCGCAGCTGCTGACCCTCAAGTTCTCGCGGACTCAGGAATTGCAGGCAGACGATCTCGGCATCCAGTACCTGACCAAGGCAGGTTATGATCCGCGCGCGATGGGCACAGTGCTCAGCAGCCTTGCGGCGCAGAACGCGCTCGACGCGCAGTTGCAGGGGCGCGACGCGCGGATGCCGGAATGGGCCTCGACCCACCCCGATCCTGCCAGTCGCGTGCAGTCCGCGCTGACGAAGGCAGCCGGTGGTACAGGGCAGACCAATGCCGACGTGTTCCTGACCCGGATTGACGGGATTACCTATGGCGATGATCCCAAGCAGGGTGTGATCGAAGGCAATACCTTTATCCACCCGGACATGCGCCTTTCGTTCACGGCGCCGCAAGGCTTCTACATGGTCAACGGCACTCGTGCGGTGACGATCCAGGGCCAGAGCGGCAAGGCGCAGCTGACGCTCGCCACCTACAACGGCAACCTTGAAAGCTATATCCGCAGCGTTTTCACCGAACTGGGCGGGGAGCAGCAGCAGCTTGCCCCCAGCAGCATCCAGCGGACCACAGTCAACGGCATTCCGGCGGCCTACGGCCAGGCCCGGGTCAACAACGGCAATAGCCAGGTCGATGTGGTGGTGTTCGCCTACGAGTTTGCCAAGGATCGGGCTTACCACTTCACCGCCATCACCAATGCCGGCGGTGCGACTGCGTTCACACCGATGTTCAATTCGATGCGGCGAATCACGGCTACCGAGGCCGCACAGGTCGTTCCGCGGCGGATCCAGGTGGTTACGGTGAAGAGCGGCGACACGGTTGCCTCGCTCGCGCGCCGGATGGCTTACGATTCGGCTCAGGAGAACCGCTTCCGCGTGCTCAATGGCCTCGGTTCGGCCGACACGCTGCGCGCGGGGCAGAAGGTCAAGATCGTCATCAAGGGCCGCTGAGCGGTCAGCGTTCTTTATCAATCGCGCACGAAAAAGGGCGGCGGGATTTCTCCCGCCGCCCGATTTCTTGCGAGTTACCGTTCGCTATTAGGCGACGGTGTTCGACTCGCTCAGTTCGCTCGACACGGTCGAGAAGGTTTCTTCGAGCTCGTTGCCGAGGCCCTGCATCGCGGTGATCGCGGCGATGGCGATCAGAGCGGCGATCAGGCCGTATTCGATGGCGGTGGCGCCCTGCTCGTCACGGAGCAGCTTGTTGATGAACTTCATGGTCAGTCTCCTGGTTGGTCTTCGGTACCCGACTCTTTCCAGTGGTCTTCCGGATCGAGCATTTGCGGTTCTAGGTGCGAGGCGTTGAGAAAGTCCTAACGTGGAAAATTCTTCGACATCCCGGTCAGAGGACCGCGGTTGCCTCATCTGAAACCGTGTTCCACAGCGTGGTCGTCTCGTTGCCAAGGTTGTTCATGACAGTGACGGCTGCGATCGCGATCAAAGCGAGGATCAGGCCATATTCGATAGCGGTCGCCCCGCCATTGTCGGCTCCGATACGCTTGAACAGAGTACGCAATGACATGGGGTTCCCCCTCGGATATGGTCCCGACAGGGTGAGATATCTGCGCGATAGGTTAATAATTGTTTGAAGGGCGGAGCAGGCTTGGAAAGAATTCCGACATGGCTGCCGGTGGTCGCGCTTGCGCTGGAGCGAGGCGATGGTTGCTGGCTGATGCACCGTCGGCCAGAGGGAAAGCAGCATGGCGGATTGTGGGAATTCCCCGGGGGAAAGGTGGAAGACGAGGAATTTCCGGCACTTGCATTGATTCGCGAGGCGCGGGAAGAACTCGGTATCGAGCTAGAGGCTGCTCATCTCCAGCCGCTCGCCTTTGCCGACGGTACTGGCGGGCACAGCGGATCAGGCATTGTCATTCTGCTTTACAAGTCAACATCATGGAGCGGCGACCCGCAGTCGCTGGAAGGGGGCGAGGTCGGGTGGTTCACGCTGGCGCAGCTGGACCTTCTGCCAAAGCCCCCGCTCGATAACGAGCTTGCGCGCATGCTTCGCCTGATTTGCCAGCAATAGGGGATTGCCAAGGCCGGAATCGGCCCCTATGTGCCCCGCTCCACGGGCGCCCGTAGCTCAGCTGGATAGAGCACCAGACTACGAATCTGGGGGTCAGAGGT
>JAHDXX010000354.1 GCA_023384025.1 Sphingomonadaceae bacterium | reverse complement strand
ATCAGCGTGTCGACCTGCAATGCGGTAATCGCCGGGTCGCCGGTTTCGCTGGTCGCGATCCCGAGCCGGTTGATCCCGGTATCGACCATCAGGTCGCACCCACCACCGCCGCCGTCGCTCCACAGCCGGGCCTGATACAGGCTGTTGATCACCGGGCGCACTCCGGTGGCGCGGGCATAGGCAGCGTCTTCGGCTGTGACCGGACCGTGCAGCACGGAGACCTGCTGTGGCGGCACATGGCGGAGAACTGCGGGCACTTCGCTCCAGTGCGCCACAAAGAACCGATCTGCCCCGGCCTCGCGCAGCACCGGGACGCAGCTATCGACGCCGAGGCCATAGCAGTCCGCCTTGACCGCAGCCCCGGCGCGCGCCGTGCCGGAAAGCCGGTCAAGCGCGCGCCAGTTGGCAGCCAGCGCCTGTTTGTCGATGCGGAGCCGCAAACTGGGCGGCGGCAGGTCAGGCATGCTCTTCGAAGTCTCGCGGCGGTCCGTCAGGGATGCCCCACCAGGCAACGAGCAGGCCGAACGCCACCACTGCCCAAGTGTACCACAGGCCGGAATAGATATCTCCCGTGCTGGCCACGATCACCCCTGCGATCAGCGGCAGGAACCCGCCCAGATAGCCCGCCCCGATGTGATAGGGGATCGACATCGAGCTGTAGCGGATGGTCGGCGGGAACATTTCCGACAGCAGTGCCGCGACAGAGCCGTAGGTCAGCGCCGACAGCATGCCGAGCCCCAGCAGGATGCCGACAATGCCCAGCACCTGCACCGTGCCCGGCTTCTGCTTGGTGAAGTCGAACCCGTTGGCGATCAGCCCCGCCCGGATACCGTCGCGGCGGGCATTGCCATCCGCGAACCATTCCGGTTGCAGCGCTATCGCATTGCCGCCCGCGGCGAGCGCCAGGGTGTCACCCTCGGTCAGGGTATAGGGCACGCCTGCCGCAGTGAGCACTTCGAGCACCTTGCCGCAGTCGGTCTGCTGGCGCCCGAACAGGTCGGCGAAGGGGTCGGTTGAGCATTGCGGGCCGGACACGGTCACCGGCGCACGCTCTGCTGCCGCAGCGATGCCCGGATTGGCGAGGCTGCCCAGCCCCCAGAACGCCGGGAAAAGCAGTAGCAGCGTCAGGATCGCGCCGATGATGATCGGCTTCTTGCGCCCGACCTTGTCCGACCATTTGCCGATCACGAGGTAGAAGGTCATCGCGATCAGGCCGGATACGAACAGGATCAGTTCCACTGTCAGGTCATCGACATGCATCGGCCCGCGCAGGAAGCTCATCCCGGAGAAGAACGCGGTGTACCAGATCGTGGTCAGGATCCCGGTGATCCCGAACAGGGCGACGAACAGGCGCTTCGGGTTGCCGGGGTAAGTCATGCTTTCCACGAACGGGTTGCCGGCGATCTTGCCTTCGGCCTTCATCGCCTGGAACACCGGGCTTTCGGATAGCTTGAGCCGCATCCACAGCGAAATGCCGAGGAGGATGATCGACAGCAGGAACGGCACGCGCCAGCCCCAGGCGGCGAAATCGTCTTCGGGGATCAGGAACCGGCATGCCAGAACCACCGCAATCGACAGTACGAAACCGCCCGCCACGCTCGCCTGGATGAAGCTGGT
>JAHDXX010000353.1 GCA_023384025.1 Sphingomonadaceae bacterium | reverse complement strand
GCAGTCCCGTCCTGCCGCTGGACATGCAGGATCAGGAAGGCGGGCGCATTGGGTGCGGCGGCGTGGAACGTCGGTGACAGGGCCCGCTGCCTCACCGGATCGGTCCCGAATGCCTGCCGGTAGGTATCGCCCATCAGCCGCGCGTTCTCGCCCATCTGGGCGGGTACGTCGTAGGCTGCTCCATCCAGCGGGATCACGCCCGCCAGATCGGACAGGTCCAGCCCGACCCCGCGCAGCCATTGCGGGTCGGTGCCGACCAGCGCGACCAGGTGCGCGCCCGCGCTGTGGCCGACCAGCGCGATCCGGCTTCCATCAAATCCGAGCGCATCGGCATTGTCGCTCAGCCAGGCAAGCGCGGTCGCCACGTCCGCCGCCTGCTGCTCGACCGTGGCATCGGGCACCAGCCGGTAGTTGACCGAAGCGACGGCATAGCCCTGTGCCTGCCAGTGGGCGAGCTTGGCCGAGCCCGCCATCATCCGCTTGTCGCCGCGCTTCCATCCGCCGCCGTGGACGAACACCACCAGCGGCGCCTTGCGGGTCTTGCCCGCCCAGTAATCGAGCCGCTGGAGGCGGTCGGGGCCATAGGCATGCTCGCGCGCACCCGGCGCGTCACGCTGTTCCAGCCGCGCCTGGCGTCGATCGGCCCCGGGGGCGGCGGCAAGCGTGGTCGCGGCAAAAGCGGCGAGGGCGGCAAAGAGGAAGGGGCGTTTCATGGTGCGGAGTGAACCGCAAACCGGCGCGCCCGTCCAGTCGCACATTGTCGCGAAATGTCGATGCCTACTCCGGCAGGCTGCCGGTCTGCCGCATGGCCTCGCCTAGCGCCACTGCGGCAGAACTGGCCATGTTCATGGACCGGACCCCGGCCCGCATCGGTATCCGCACTCGCGCGTGACATGCCTCGGCCACGTCCTGCGGCACCCCGGCGCTTTCCTGGCCGAACAGCAAAATGTCATCCGGCTGGAAGGCAAAGTCATAGAGCGCGTGGCTGGCCCTGGTGGTGAACAGCACCAGCCGTGCCGTTGGCGCCAGGGTTGCGAGAAACGCTTCGAAACCGGCATGGCGGGTGACGGAGACGTGGTCGATATAGTCCATCGCCGCGCGCCGCACGCGCTTGTCGTCCCACACGAAGCCCATCGGCTCGATCAGTTCAACCGCCGCCCCAATGCACGCGCCCAGCCGCAGCACGGCCCCGACGTTGCCGGCGATTTCTGGCTGGTAGAGAGCGATACGCATGGCCCGCCAGTGGCGCGGGGCGGGGCGCGATGCAAGCGTTCTGCGTCGGCGAACGGGCGGACCACCCACCCCCCGACCCCCTCCTTCAAGGGAGGGGGACGGCGCGCAAGCGGGATGGCGGTTGCCCCATCTCAAGTCCTGTCACAAGCCCCGTCTCAAGCCCCTCCCCATGGGGAGGGGTTGGGGTGGGGGTTCGGCATTGGCGAAGGGGCACCTGGCCTGATGACCAGTGCTGCCCGGCTCGTCCCGCGCAATGACGGAAAATGGGGAAGCAACTCTGTGTGCCCGAACCCTTCCCAACTATCACCGTCACCCCGGGCTTGACCCGGGGTCCCGCTTCCTTGCGGCGTAGCACCCAGCCTCGATCAACAGCGGGACCCCGGCTCGGGGGCC
>JAHDXX010000083.1:3117-12163 GCA_023384025.1 Sphingomonadaceae bacterium | reverse complement strand
CGCCCGCCGCGCCCCGGACAAACCGGTACGCGAGCACCCGTAGCTCAGCTGGATAGAGCGCTGCCCTCCGAAGGCAGGTGTCAAGGTTCGGATCGAGAAGGAAAAGGAATTTTTTTGCAGTAATTACCGTGAGTTATGTGACGTCGGCATAGAGCCTTCACACCGCAATAATTCCCGCGTAAGCACTGCGTAAGCAGGAAGCACCCGTAGCTCAGCTGGATAGAGTGTCGCCCTCCGAAGGCGAAGGCCACAGGTTCGAATCCTGTCGGGTGCGCCAGCTTTCTAAAGAAATTCCCTGATTTCAGCTGGTTCGCGGCATTGAGTGTTGAGGCAATGGGAGCAGGTTTCTTTCCACGCAGAAGCCGGAATGCGCTACCTCGCCAATGTCAAAGCGAATACGCAGCTTCTACCTGCTCGTGGACGAAGGCGGGCTCATATTCCTTAGCCAGATTACCCGAAACGCCCACCTCGCGCAGCACTTCGCGCCAGTTGTCCGAAACCTTCTGCGCCATCTCCCGGATCATCCGGCGAGCGTCGTCTTCGACGATCTCGAAAAACTGCGAAGCTTCGAGTGCAAGCATGATCGACCGGTCATGCGAACCGCCTTCCATGATCGCGGTTTCGAGATGCGGATTGCGATCGGGGGCCGGGTTGACGTCAAAGACTGGCGACAAGCGCCATTGTCCGTTGCCGACATAGAGGAAGCCGTGGTTCTTGAGGTGATCGTCCTTGTTCGAGACCAGGACCGTAAAGATGAGCCGCCGGAACAGTTCTTCGAAATCGGCCTGCGGGTCGGCCGAATGCCCGCGCATGAAATCGACGATCTCGGTGTAGGACCCGTATTCTGTCCCGGTCTTGCCCAGCGCCGTCCGGGCCGAGATATAGGGAATGCGCGCACTTCCGCGCCGGTCGAAGCGTTCGATCAGCGCGACTGGAAAGGGGGAATCAGGCAGTTCCAGCCGGACCTCCGGTGTGCGAATGCCGCACGCGCGCGCAAGGCGCAGCGTTGCGACTTCGACGCGTTCGATCGGTCGCTGATCGTGGACCGAAGTGAACTTGGCGAGCCAGAGCTCATCACCGTCACGGACATTGGCCTTGGGGCGGGCACCACCCGAGCCGCCTGCACCGGCAAGCGCCTGCATCTCTTCTGCAGAGATCTCCTTTCCCTGTTCGTAGGCGCGGGCAATGGCCGTGATGTTCTCCAGCTCGACAAGGCGCGGGACGGCGTCGGCGGCATTGCCCCTGATGATCGCGCCGTCAGCGTCGAGAAATCGCAAAGCGCCCTGGCGGCACATGTCGTCTGACAGTGTGAGATATTCGAATTCGGAAAGACCGTTGCCATAGGCCCGTTCGAGCAGGCGACGACCCCAGTCATCGGGTGCCGCGTCCGAGAATACGCCGGGCAAGGCATCACGCATGTGACCCGGTTTGCCCGAGGTGTGAAACGGCCCCCCTTCGAGAGACAGCGCCGGATCAATTGCAAAACGGGAACGTCGCGAACGTGCTTGTATGGGTGTAGCGCGGCCGATCTTGCAAATCCGACCCTTTTCGAAGCGACCAGAGTTCGTGGAAACGACTTTGGAGAAGGCCAAACATGAGATCATCTTCGCGGGCGATCACGATAAGGTTTTTGTCGGGCAAAGTCGGATAGCGCAGCCAGCTGAACACCCGGTATTGCGCGGTTTCCGGCGTGACAATGTATCGCGCCAGTCGTTCTATCTTCTGCCGCATGTCGGGCCTCCGCCGCCACGGCTCCCACCATGGGTAAGCCTCAGAGGCGCTTCCGCTGGCATCGCGCAGCTCATCGATCATCTTGCCATCCTCGTCCGGCGTCGAGGCAATATGGTGAAATGGGGCGGCAAACTGCGCGGCCGCGGCCTCCGACAGGCCCGGTGGCAGGTCGATCAACCAGACATCGCGGGGTCGGCTCGTTACATCGTCTCCATTCCAATATGGCTTGAGCACCGACGCATTTCCCCGCCCGTTCGGATTGGCGGGCTGTGCCATCCATTCCCGCGCGAGGCTGCCGGCGACGTCGAACGGCCCGCTCTTTTGGATACCCAGCATCGCGACCCCGGCATTCTCTGCCAGGGGTCTCGCGAGGGTTAAATTGAGACCGGCTGTCAAATCGGCATGGATTTCGGTGACCGGCGCGCCGTCGAGATAGGCAGCCGGATCGGGATGTTCGCCAAAGCATACAAGCGACACGTCTACAGCGGCGCCATCGATGTCCCAGCGCTGCTCTGGCCACGCGGCGAAGATTCGAGTGCCGTCGAGGATACGGTGCATGACATTGAGATTGGTGTTTTTCCGGATCGAATTGGTGCCGACCAATCCAGCACGTTTCGCCCGGCCCTCCTCGATCATGACCCGAGCATTTTCGAACCAGAAGCAGACCAGGTCCGTGAAGGCCGGCAAACGCCCCTTGTAGACACCCCTGATACGGGCGGTTTCCTCCGTGCCTAACCGGCGCTTCATGAACTTCGCGCCCATGTAAGGCGGGTTCCCGACGATCACATCGGCATCGGGCCAGAAAGCCGCACTTCCGTCAGCGTCAACAAGAGCGTTCTTGTTCTCGATCGTATCGAGCGGCTTCAAAACCGGGGCTCGATTTAGATCGAAGCCGTTTCGCAGCATCCATTGGATCTCTCCGATCCACACGGACACTCGCGCCAGCTCCGCCGCATAGGGATTAAGTTCGATCCCCAAGACCGCTTCCGGTCCGATTGATGGGAAAGCGCGCTCGAAACCAAGCGCCTCGCCTTCGACCATGATACGCCATTCAAGCGTCTTTAGTTCGTCGAGCGCGAGGTAGAGGAAATTCCCGGACCCGCACGCCGGATCGAGAACACGCATAGCGCGAAGGCGCTCGAGGAAGGAGCTGTATCGCTTCGGGGATAGCAATGTCGGCCAGTTCGAATGTGTGAGCTTCGCTGACGGTGTTGGTCCAGTTCGTCCGGACCACGATTCTCCGCGTATCGGAAACGACTAGAAGGGGTGGATTGCCAAGGGCCGGCGCATACTGCTGGAGCTGCGCATATGCAGCGTCCAGATCGCGTCCCGGAGCCGCGCCGGAACTCGGCGTGGCATTCGAGGACGCGGCTGACCAAGAAGCGGCACGGAATTTCATGGACTTGCTGGCAGGCGCAGACGAGAGCTGAGAATCCGGATTTTACATAAGACCAGAGATCTATTTGACCAGCAAGCGAGGCCAGAAACAGCTTGCGGCAGAGTGTTGATTGCACCGGACGTCCGGTATGGGGGGCGCGAAGCAGACCAACATGCACCTCAGGCCTTACCGGACCTGATACTCAGCAGCCTCGCCGAAAGCTTCTTGCCTATCTTCATTTTTTCGTCCGTTGAGGCGGTGGGCCATCGAGCGATTTCGGATGCTGTTCGGCCGCACCCGACACACCACCGCGTGCGGCGGTCGAGAAGACACTTCCCGGTGCATGGAGAAAGGACCTCATTCATCAGCGACGATTACCATAGGTGCCGCTAGGATCAGTTCCTGAATTCCGGATCAATGTCACCGGGCTACGGAACAGTGGCAGCATGCATCAATTTCAACTCAATACACCGGTCTGTCCGAGAGAGGAGATGAGCTTGGCATCAAGCTGAAGGATGTCTGTAAGGACCAAAAGATTGTCCCGACCGAAGTGTGGAGCAGATCGGACGTACTGGGCCGGTGTCCTTGATAGCATGAACGGCGAAGCCTCGATTGCCATAAGGCCGGAAAGTGACTGCTGCATCTCAACAATATGTCCTCGAGCGGCAATTTGCGGGTCGTTCGCGAATTCCTCAATTGTGACAAGGCGGTGCGCCGGTATTCTGGAGTCTTGCAACGTTTGCTCTAACGTGCCGACGTCGTGCTTTTCACACCATTTCCCGATGCGGTCTTCAAGCTCATCCTCATCGCGCTTGCGACCTTCGATCGTCGCCCATTCCGGTTCATCGATTCCGGCCAGCGAAGCGAGGCGTTTCCATTGCTCATCCGATTGCACGGCTATCGCGATCCAGGCATCGTCACCCTCTGCCCGGAACACGCCATGGGGAGCCATCGCAAGATCCCGGTTTCCCATCGGGCCCTGGATCCGACCAGTCACAGACGTTTCCGCGATCTGGGCGGCCAGAAACTGAACGCCCGCTTCGGTCTGGGACATGTCGAGCCAGCACCCCAGTCCGGTGCGTCTGCGGTGATCGAGTGCTGCCAATGTCGCCGCTATCCCAAATCTGGGAGTGACGAAATCGGTATAGGGCCCGTACGGGCCGACGGGATCTGCACCGATCCTCCCTACGATATTCTGGAAGCCGGCAATGGCAGCCCCGTGACCTCCGTATCCAGAATACTTTGCGAAGGGCCCCGTTTGACCAGTGAGCGATGTGCTAACCATCACGAGGCCGGGGTTGTCTTTCGAGAGATCTTCGTACGAGAGCCCCCACTTTGCCATCTGGCCGGGGGTAAAGGACTCGACCACTACGTCGGCCCAACGCGCGAGAGATTTTACAATCTCGCGAGCCTCGGGGCGTGAAAGATCGAGGGTCAGTCCAAGTTTTCCCGCATTGCAGGTGTCGTACAAAGCGCATCTATGAACGTCGTATTCGCCTCCGGGAAAAGGTCCCATAAGGCGGGCCGTTTCGACCCGCTTGGAGGACTCCACGCGAATGACGGTGGCGCCATAGTCCGCGAGGCTTCGGCCGATAAGAGGGCCCGCTACAACCCACGCAAGATCCAGAACCTTCAGCCCGTCGAGCGGCTGTCCGTTGGACCTGGTTACCACCTGTGCTGGCTGGTCCGGCTGTGACCATTCCGCGAGAATTGCCTCGCGATGCGCGTCCAGCGCAGGTGCTGCTGTCGCCTTGGCGAAGGCGCCCGGACACGCGCCCGCGAAACTCCAGGGGACTGTATATTCTCCGTGGGTTCCAGCCACCTGCGCAAAGAAGCCGCGTGCGGCAAACTGCTCGTTCGCCAGCAAACCGGCGATTGTATCGATGGGTGCGATGCGAATGCCGCGATCCAGGGCAACCTGCATCAGGTCTGCCTTGCGGAACTGCATGAGGAATGCGGAGACCTGGTTACGCGCCTCCTCGATCTGCTCCCAGGTGATTTCCCCACTCTCCAGACGTTCGTGGAGGGTGGTCCAGTCCCACCCGTGGAATTCCTCGGCCAACTGGCCTTCCTCGATCATCCACGCGAAGAGCTTATTCGACGAGACTCCGGTTGCAGGGCCCATGGCCAGATGCATTTCGGCAAGGCCATCGGCGACTGGCCACTTTGAACGACGGGTCAGAGCGCCGCTTCCGCTCAGGTCCATTGGCCCGCCTTTGCCTGCCGCACGCACCGGACCAGGCTTTGGCACGAAATTCGGATGGCCGATGGATTCGGCAAGTACGGCTCCAAGCGTACATTGCGGGAGGGTCTGGAGGATGGACACGTCGACATGCTGCCCAACACCGCTGCGAACCCGTTCTGCATGGGCGATCAGCGCGGCACCCGCGGCCGTGGCTGCACCATGCAGGTAAGCCTGCGGCACGCTGATCCTCAGGGGCCGCCCTTCGAGATCACGCGTCAGTAGCAGTGGTCCACCTGCCGCCCAGAGTGCAATTTCGCTATCAAGCCAGTCCTTTTTGGGACCTGTCAGGCCAAAAGGGGTAATCGAAACATGGATCAGGCGAGGATTGAGCAACTCGAGAGCAGCGGGATCGAGCCAATCAGGGCGGCCTTCGCCTGGTGCTGCTGAATCAAGCAGGATGTCGGCTGACAGGACCAGCTGCTCCCAGATCTCACGGTCAACACCTGGATCGCAGACAATCGATCGCTTTCCGGATGCATATGCTGCCCAGTAGAATGAGTTTTCCCCGTCGGGCCAGCTTGGATGGAAGGGTGGCTGGTGCCGACCATCGCTTCCGCCGGGCGGCTCCATCTGGACCACATCCGCACCGAGCTGCGCCAGGATATGTCCGGCAAGGAGACCGCGGTGATCGGTGACGTCAAGCACCCGATATGGCCCGAGAAAACCGGTGCGCTTATCGTTGCCCATGTCCAACCTCTCGTGCAGCTCCGGTGTACGTCCGAGCATATCGCTAGGCGAATGATAGGCTGCATCCAACGCTGCGGTCAATACTTGCTTGCGGCAAGCTAATGGGATAACCAGTCAATATAAAGATGATGAGAGGCGGAGCGAAAGATCATGTCCCGAGAACAGCTTGACCGAGTCAACGAGATGATACGCGCCGCTCATCTCGGAGCGCTGGAGCTCCCGGAGTTACGCGCGGCATTCGACGCGCAAGGCGACATCACTCCGCCGGATCCATCGATCCAGTATATGAAGGAAACCGCTAACGGGGTGCCCTGCGAAATTGGCCTCGCTCCCGGCTCTGTCAGCGATGCGACGATCCTCTACCTGCATGGAGGTGGGTACATGATCGGCTCGTGCACATCGCATCGCGGCCTTGTCGCAAGGCTTGGTCAGGCGGCAGGGGTTCGCACGCTGGCTGTCGATTACAGGCTCGCACCCGAGCATCCTTATCCGGCAGCGGTCGACGATGCTGTTGCCGCATATCAGTGGCTCCTCGAAAGCGGCACGTCGCCTGATCGCGTATTTTTCGCTGGCGACTCTGCGGGAGGTGGCCTCGCGGTAGCCACTCTGCTTCGCTGCAAGGCGCGCAACATCGCTCTTCCACGCGCTGTGACCCTGTTCTCTCCGTTCGCCGACATGGGCACGACAGGTCAGTCCCTGGTCGATAATCTGGAACGAGATGTCCTGGTAACCGAGGGCATGGCGCCCGGTATGGCGCAGGGATATCTATCAGGAGCCGATCCCCGGTCGCCCGAGGCGTCACCGATCTACGGTGACCTCGCTGGACTTCCCCCGATACTCATCCAGGTCAGCAGTCACGAAGTCCTTCTGGACGACTCTCTCAGGCTCCTGCGCGCTGCAATACTGGCCGATGTGAAGGTCCAGTTGCGTGTGTATCAGGAACTGCCTCACGTATGGCAGCTATATGCCGGCGTACTGGACGAGGGCGAGGAAGCTCTGGCCGAGGCGGGGGCCTTCCTTGCTGAGCACCTTCCCAAGTAACGCGTTGGCGGGCCTTGGAAGTTAGCTCGACAGACCAGAAGTCCCGCTTCGTCGCATAATCCGGTGCACGCGATGAGGATTGTAGCATGATCAAAATGTTGTGCCAGGTACCCCGTAAGCAGGGATTGAGCGAAGGAGAGTTCTACCCACGCTATCTGCATGGTCATGGTGACCTTGTGCGAGTTCACGCACGCGCAATGGGGTTCCTACGCTACGTTCAGGCACACCGGATTGCACTGCCTGAAATCAGGCTTTTCACAGCCGAAAACTGGCGCGATCCGCTCGATGGGCAGTCGGAACTCTGGTGGGAAAGCTGGAACAGCATGGAGCGCGCTCTGGCTTCACCCGAGGGCACAGAAGCCAGCGGTATCCTCGAGCTGGATGAGCAGGCGTTCACCGATACGGTCAATGTGAGTGGGTTCGTGGCGCAGGAGATAGCTATCCTCGATCGGAGTGACTGGCTGCCACCTAAAGCTGGTACGGCCGTCAAGATCGTAATTGATATGTGGAAGCGCCCTGAGCTGGGCGCAGCGGACTTCTCTGACCGCTGGCGTACTGGGCACGCGCGGCTTGTTCGGCAGCACGCTTCTGCTCTGGGGATCTGCAAATACATCCAGAACCATCGTGATCCAGAAGCGAAGTTCGATTTTGCCGAACTCAGAGGGTGGCAACCGGCGCCTGACGGGGTCACTGAAATGTGGTGGCCCAGCGTCGAGGCAATGACGCTGGCGTTGACCACGCCGGAGGCTGCTACCGCCATCGCGGCGCTCCGGACGGACGAGGAGGCCTTCAGCGTGCCGTCTTTGACGCGCGCGTTCGCGGCGAAGGAGCATACGATCTTTGACTTCGTCGAATCCGAACCCTCGCCGCGATATTAGTGCGCGCCTTCAGCGGGCCAATAGTCCGCCATCAATGACCAGTTCCGCACCGGTTACGAATCGAGCTTCGTCCGAAGCGAGATATACGCATCCCCAAGCGATGTCCTCTGGAGCGCCTGCATGGCCACCCGGTTGCAGCGCATTAAACATAGACTGCGCAGCATCGGTGTCCTCAGCGTTGCTGATGATATTCTGCACAATCGGCGTATCGATATAGCCTGGGTGGATCGAGTTCGAGCGAATACCTTGGCCGATATAGTCGAGGGCAGTTGCTTTGGAGAAGTTGCGCACCGCCCCCTTTGAGGCGGCATAAGCCGCGAACTGCGGGCCGGCGACAATCCCGAATGCGGAAGAAATGTTGATTATCGATCCGCCGCCAGCCTTGATCATGTGCGGTATGGCGTACTTCGTGAAAAGAAAGACGCCCCGCGCATTCACCGCGAACGTTTTATCCCAGTGCTCAGCCGAAATATCTCCCGCTGCGCCCATGCCGGGTACTCCGGCACACGCAACTACCGTGTCGAGTTTGCCGAAAGCTGAAGCAGCCGCCTCAATCGCAGCGACCACTTCGTCCTCGATGGACACATCGCACTTCACAAACCGAATTTTGTCCGGATCAGTGCTGATCAGGTCGGCAAGCTTGCGATCAAGCGGCTCCTGAAGATCAGCCACGATTACACAGGCTCCCTCCGCCACGAACAATCGTGCAGCGGCTGCACCGATCCCGGACGCGCCGCCAGAGATCACAGCGACTTTGTTCTGCAAACGACTAGGCATGGAATAACTCCTTTGAAAAACTTCAGTAAACGTCGGCCATGTCGGACCGGATTTTCACCCGTTTAAAAGCACGACCAATCGCTGGCCACGCTGGAAAAATTCGGGTGCTCGATGTCGAAATTTGAGCAGACCGACCTTGCTCGATCGATCTGCTCTCTCAATTCTCGCATCGATCGCAACTGGCGCGCTCAGTAGTTGAAGCTGAGGCTAACGCCGTACGTTGCAGGCTTTCCAGGATACCGGCCGATCGTGTCGAATGCCGCCACGACGTTATTCCAGTAGTATTCGTTGAATACGTTTTTGCCCCAG
>JAHDXX010000083.1:0-3107 GCA_023384025.1 Sphingomonadaceae bacterium | reverse complement strand
GCCCGCCATTTGCCATTTGCGGCGGCAATTCCGGCGCGCAAATCGACGAGAACGTAATCGTTGATTCCGAAAATGGTCGTGACCGGGGACGTTGCTCCGGCAGGATCTATATTGCCGCCGATCGTTGCGACAGTCTTCGATCTGAAGTTCACGCTCGACCCGACAAAACCTGTCAAATTGTCCGAGAGGGGGAACTCGTAATCGATATTGCTGCCGACCTGAAATTTCGGCGTGTAGGGGACGGACTCGCCGGCGAAATTGGCAGTAACGCCCGCCGCATTGATGCCGGTGAACTCTTTGATGGTGGCGTCGAGGTATGTGAAGGTGTTGTTGATGACGAGGCCTTCAGTCGGCCGAATGTTCATCTCGATTTCGAAGCCTTTGACATCCGATTTCGGAATGTTCTGAAGCGTATCGAGGATACCGAAGTTCGGATCGATCAGTTTCGAGCGAAGCTGCTTGTTGGTGTAATCGTAATAGAAAACCGCACCATTGAGCTGGAGCGCCCTATCCAGCAGCGTAGCCTTGAACCCCGCTTCATATGACTGAACCGACTCCTGGACGACCGGAAGGTACTGACTGAATAGAGATGCTGATAGCGTCGGATAGCTTCCCGCTTTATAGCCCTTCGCTACATTGGCATAAAGCAACACATCATCCGTCGGCTTGTAATCAAGGCCGATGCGCCAAGAAAAGTTGTCTTCCTTCAGCGTATCGACAAATTGGCCCGAGCCGCCGGGCGGAACTCCATTGTACGTGTCGGGTGTGTTGTTAATCTGGTAGCACTGGCCGTTGTATGGCCCCAAGGCGCCGCCGAAAAGGACATCATAGAATAATGGGCCGGTGTTGGTGGGACTACCACTATCGTCAAAGCCGCACTCGCTGGAATCGATCCGGGACTTGGTATAGCGGCCGCCCAGTTTCACGGTCAGCTGACCGATATCGTATTCGACATTGGCGAAGCCAGCATAGTTCTCCATCTTCTGATCATTCGAATATGACAGAGAAAAGAATGGGTAGCCGAACAGCACGCCGTATAAGCCCCTGACGGATACATCCGGAAACGAAAGGTCGATCAGTTCACTGACTTTGCTCTTCTCGTAGTTGGCACCAAGGACCCACCGAAAGTCTGACACGCTGTTGTTGGAGAGCCTCAGTTCCTGGTTGAAACTCCTTACCCGACCATCGTGATTGATAAGATCGAGCGTTGAGATTGGAAGGCCATCGCCCTCGTCGCCTTGCCGCATCTTGAACGACACATAAGATGTCAGCGAAGTCAGCGTGACGTCGTCGCTCAAGTCGAATTCGGTGCGAAGAGCTGCCTGCCCCATGCTGTTATTTCGCCGTGGAACGCCTGGGGTCCAGTCTGCGGCCTGCGGTCGCTGGGGCGAAAATGGTGACGACGCCAATTGGGGCTGCAGAAATGCGGGAACCTGCGGAAACAGGCCGATGTACTGGGGTGCCTGCGTGTCGCTCTTGTCCTTCCAGCCATTGAGGTTCAGCCTGAAGCGCAAGCGGTCGGACGGGTCGAAATCGACCAACAGACGGCCCATGTAATTTTCGACCTTGCCGTTACGGTCATTGGGACGCGAATTGCTGATCTGCCAGCCGTCTGCACGTTCGATCCTGCCTGCCAACCGCGCGGCCAGGTTCTGTCCCAGCGGGCCGCTGATGAACGCCTCGCCGATGACTTCGTTGAAGCGACCGTAAGATACACTGCCGCCTGCTGCGAGCACGTCGGTGGGCTTCGCAGCAATATAGTTGATCGCGCCGCCCGTGGCATTCTGGCCGAAGAGCGTCCCCTGAGGGCCCTTGAGAATTTCTACGCGCTCGAGATCGTACGCCGAGTGTGACGAAAGCACCGGGAAGGGCAGCGGAGCTTCGTCCACATACGTGCTGACCGTCGGATAGGCGCCCAACGAAGTTTCGTAGAAACCGACACCGCGCAGCGTGTAGACCGGCGTGCCATTTGCGCTGTTGGTGAATGAAAGGCTTGGAGTTGCGAGCGCGAGGTCCTCGAGAGAGTTGATCTGCCGATTCTGAAGTGCGTCGCCAGACAAAACAGCTACGGTGATGCCCACATCGTTGAGTCGCTGTTCGCGCTTGTTGGCGGTCACAACAATCTCACCAGGTGCCTGTAACTGGGTCTCTGCGGGCTGCTGGGCCCCGTCATCGGAAGAATTCTCGGCCGTCTGCGCCTGCGCCTGTCCGGCAAATGCAATGGCGGAAATGCTGGCGCCCAACAGAGCACGATTCAAACGGTTCATTCTAGACTCTCCCGGAAAATGTTTTTGAAGTTTGTTGCTCAGCGACGGGACACAGCTCGACCTGCTCGCAGACTGGCTTCCCGCGGAATATCCTGACGAAAAGATCGAAACCGTCTCGGAGTTTGCGGAGCATGGCTGAAAGCCAACGGGCTGCTTCGTTTCGATCCGGTTGAACATTCCCGGCCTGGTTTGTCGGGAACGTCATTCGGGCAAACGGATCAATGGAAGCCACGAGTTCACGCAGAGCGTGCGCGGACAATCGCTCAGGGCATCCCCGACCAGCCTGCGGATACGGCACCTGCGTGCTCATCAATCTCTCCCACCCCAATCTGTGTCGAGGGTGGCATAACATAACCCAGTTGGTAGCTTGGCGCAAGCAAGTTTCTAAGTGGCGGAAATTCCGCCATCGATCTTGATCTCGGATGCCGTTACAAAGCGGCTTTCGTCAGATGCAAGATACAGAACCGCATAGGAGACATCGTCAGGCTCCCCGAGTCGCCCGACGGGGACCTGTCTGGCCAACCGTTCCAGCATAGCCGCCTCGTCGCGGCCGCCCCGTAGGTCGTCCAGCATAGGTGTGCGGATGAAGGTCGGATGGATCGAATTGCAGCGTATGTCCCAACCACTCTTGGCCGTCAGCAACGCGACCGATTTCGTGAGCAGCCAGACAGCGGCCTTTGAAGCGTTGTACGCCGCGAGATTGGGCGAAGCCATGAGCCCAGCGACTGACGACAGGTTGATAATCGAAGCGGGCTGGCTTTCTTGCAGCAGGGGGAGTGCCAGCTTGCAGCCGAGGAAGACGCTTTCCGTGTTGACGCTCATGACATGGCGCCATTGATA
>JAHDXX010000352.1 GCA_023384025.1 Sphingomonadaceae bacterium | reverse complement strand
TCGCGGCGTTCTTCCTGTTCTATACTTACACGACCGGCGGCCTCGACGATTACCTGTTCGCGCAGCGCATCGAGAACATGAACAACGAGAACGACAACACGCTCGAAGCCCGGGGCTATTTCGTGGTGCTGAAGGGCGAGCCGATCCAGGCGATCATCGGGATGGGTTCGCACAAGATCATCAAGATTCTCGACCACGAAGTCCATTCGACAATTTTCTCGATGTTCAACATGTACGGCCTGATTGGCGGCATCCTGTTCATGTCGATCCTCTACATGTGGGCGAAGACGGTCTATCGCAATTACGGCCTGATCCCGCTGATCTGCATCGTCGGCCCGGCGATGCTTTACGGGATCACCCACAACGGATCGCGCTTCACCATTTTCTGGCTGCTTGTCGCGCTGTCGATGGTGCCGCGCCCTGCGGCCCAGCCGTCGGACAATCGATCGGTGGCGCCGCCGCCGGTCGTGCCGCTGATCGGTTCGCGCCCGCCGGTCGGGCGCCGTCCGGCGCCCCAGGGTGCCGGGCTCGGCCGCCAGAGGCCGGCGTTGCGGAGGCTTGATGGATGACCTCGCGGGTGGTCTTCGGGCTCGATGAACTGCTCGAACAGTGTGGCTATGGATGCGGTGAGGGGGCCAGCACCATGCCGGAGCTTGTCGCGGCCATGCGGTCGTGCCGCGACCGCGGATTCAGCATCGCGGTGGCAGTGCCGCATCCGCTGGCATCGGCGGCGGCAAATGGACCGGATGCACTGACCGAGGCCAATGCGCGTGTCGAATGGCTGGTGTCCGCCCTCGCCGGACATGACCTGACCATCGATGAACTGCTGGTTGGGCAGATCGAGATTGCCGCGCATGACTGGCTGATCGACGACAAGGCCCTGACCGTAGAGGAATTCGCGGCCGGTGACCCCGAAGGGTTCGCCGCCATCCTGCAAAGCGAGGAAGCTGGCGCATGATCGTCTTTCCCATGGCCGGGCTCAGCAGCCGGTTCCTGAAGGCAGGATACGATACGCCGAAATACCGGCTCCCTTTGGCGGGCAGCTATGTCTTTGATTATGCCGTCTCCAGCTTTGCGCCTGAGTTCGCCCGCGAGCCGTTCCTGTTCGTCTATCGGGAAACCGGCGGGGTAGAAGAATTCGTCCGGGCCCGGGCAGCGGCTTTGGGAATTGCCTCGGTCGCCATGGTTGCCCTGGAGCGCGAGACCGCGGGGCAGGCCGAAACGGTCGAGCTCGGGCTCGACGGGGCCGGTGTCGCCGGGCAGGAACCGGTGACGATCTTCAATATCGACACGTTCCGCCGCCCCGGCGCCCGGGTTGAGGGGCTCAGGCCGGACACGGCGGGCTGGCTCGAGGTCTTTCGCGGCAGCGGCGACAACTGGTCGTTTGTCGAGCCCGGTCCGCAGCCCGGCCTTGCTCTGCGCACGGCGGAGAAGGTTCCGATCAGCGATCTGTGCTGCACCGGCCTCTATCATTTCGCGCGGGCCGATCTGTTCCGGCAGGCGCTGGCGGGCGAGCGCGAGAAACCGGGGGCAAGCGAGCTCTACGTCGCGCCGATCTACAACCATCTGATCGCGGCAGGTCACGCGGTCGGCTACGGTTTGGTCGACGCGCAGGACATCGCTTTCTGCGGCGTGCCGGCAGAATACGAAGCGCT
>JAHDXX010000082.1 GCA_023384025.1 Sphingomonadaceae bacterium | reverse complement strand
GTGTCGGTGCGCGAGGGCAGCAACAACGCGATCGACTCGGCGCGCGGCAGGATCCGCCTGGTCGCCTTCGCGGCGCCCGGGCGGCTCGAGAAGGACTCTTCGAGCACGTTCGTTGCGCCCGGCCAGCAGCTCGAGGAACAGTGCGTTGGCGCGCGGATCATTGCGCACTTCGTCCCGGATCAGGCCGCAGTCCCGATTGGCCTGGCGCATGGCCTCGGGATGGACTTCCAGACCGTTGGCTTCGGCGAGCTGGAAGATCTCGATCATCCGCACCGGATCCTGGCGGAACCAGTCATCACCCGGCGCGGCAATCCGCCCGCCGAACACCCGGTAGCCCTTGAGCGAGCGCGCCCGGGCGGTGAACCCGGCAAAGAACCCGCGCCGCAAGCGCCCTTGCGCGAACTGTTCGTCGATGTGGGCGAGGAACACGCCTGTCAGGCTGCCCACCCGCTTGGCCTGGAGGAAATAGAACTGCATGAACCGCTCGACCGCGCTCTTGCCTGGGCGGTCGGCGAACTTCATCCGCTGCGCCACCGCCCGCTGCAAATCGAACGTCAAGCGGTCCTCGGCCCGCCCTGTCAGCGTGTGCAAGTGGCTGCGCACCGCCAGCATGAACCCTTCGGCGCGGCGGAAACTGCGATATTCGCTCGCCGACAGCAGCCCGACCTCGACCAGTTCGGCGGCAGAGCGGACCTTGTGGATGTATTTGCCGATCCAGTAGAGCGTCTGCAAATCGCGCAGGCCGCCCTTGCCGTCCTTGACATTGGGCTCGACGACATAGCGGCTATCACCCATGCGCTTGTGCCGGGCGTTGCGCTCGGCGAGCTTCTCGGTGACGAACTGGCGTTCGCTGCCGGTCACGACCTCCGCCCAGAACCGCCGCCGTGCCTCGTCATAAAGGTCGCGGTCGCCCCACAGGTAGCGCCCTTCGAGCAAGGCCGTGCGGATGGTCAGGTCCTCGCGCGCCATCCGCACCATATCGTCCGGGGTGCGGCTGGAATGGCCGACCTTGAGGCCGAGGTCCCACAGGAAATAGAGCATGGCCTCGATCACCTGTTCGCACCAAGGCGCGCGCCGGGTCGGGGTAAGGAAGGCGATGTCGATGTCCGAATGCGGTGCCATTTCCGCCCGGCCGTAGCCGCCGACCGCGAGGATCGTCAGCCGCTCCCCGGCCGAGCGGTTGGCCAACGGATAGACATGCGCCACCACGTGGTCGTGGATCAGGCGGACCAGCTGGTCGACCAGGAAGGCATGGCCGCCGACGCATTCGTGACCGGCAGAGGGCGCGGCTTCCAGCCGCCGGGCGAGTTCCGCCCGCCCGGCATCAAGCGCTTCGCGCAGCAGCGCGACGACCTGCGGGCGGGCCTTGTCGCCGTGTTCGGCGGCCAGCGCATCGATCCGGGCGGCAAGCGCGCGGCGGTCGATCACCGCCCGCTGGCGGGGGATCACCTGGCGGTTCAAGCGGCGAGATACTCCTGCGTGTACTTCTCGCGCAGGGACCGCTTGTCGATCTTCTGCGTGCCGAGGCGTGGCAGGGTTTCCGTCGCCTGCCAGTAGACCACCGGCTGCTTGAACGAGGCGAGGCGAGTGGAGAGGAAGTCGCGCAGTTCCGCCTCGCCCAGCGAGCGGCCCGGCTTGGCGAGGAACACCGCCGCGACGATTTCACCGTAGCGCTCGTCGGGCAGGCCGAACACCGAGCATTCGGCGATTGCGTCATGCGCGTAGATCGCTTCCTCGACCTCGATGCAGGTAACGTTCTCGCCGCCGCGGATGATGATGTCCTTCTTGCGGTCGACGATGTAGAGGTAGCCGTCCTCGTCGATCCGCCCGAGATCGCCGGTGCGGAAGTACATGTCATCGGTGAAGGCAGCCCTGGTCGCCTCCTCGTTGTCCCAGTAGCCGAGGAAGTTGCACACCGAGCGGATGCAGACTTCGCCGATCTGGCCTTGCGGCAACTTGGCCCCGGCTTCGTCGAGGATCGCGAGATCGACCAGCGGGCGGCTCGGCTTGCCGGTGCTCGACGGCTTGGCGAGATAGTTCTCGTTGAAGTTGCCGCAGCCGACTCCGTTGGTTTCGGTCAGGCCATAGCCGAGCAGCGGATTGCCTTCGGGGAAGGCTTCCTTGATCTTGCTGACATGCTCGGGCGGGCGCGGCGCGCCGCCGGCGGCCCAGCCGGAACAGGTCGACACGTCGTACTTGTCGCGATCGGGATGGGTGGCCATCTCGTAGGTCATCAGCGGGACCCCGGCGAAATAGCTGACTTTCTCGTGCTCGATCAACCGCAGCGCCTCGCCTGCGTCCCACTTGGGCATGAGCACGATCTTCCGGCCCAGTGCGAAGCTCTGCAGGAACAGCGGCACTTCGCCGGTGACGTGGAACAGCGGCACCGCCAGCAGGGTGCAGGCCTGGCTGGTCGGGGCATTGCCTCCGGCCGAGAGATAGGTGAACGCCATCAGCGATTGCAGCGCATAGCTCATCGCCCCGTGGACCACCCCGCGATGATCGGAATAGGCACCCTTCGAGCGCCCGGTCGAGCCCGAGGTATAGAGCAGCGTGGCGAGGTCGTCCGGGCCAAGCTCGGGCAGAGTGACCGCTTCGGGATCGCCCCACACCTCGGCGAGGCCATGCGCGGGCTGGCAATCGTGGTCGAACATGACGAGCCTGGCGCCGTGCTCGATCCCGTCGAGCCGCGCCGCACGCCCGGCGTCAGCCAGCACCAGCTTGGCCCCGACCAGGTCGATGGCGTCGGCCAGCTCCTCGCCGTTGGAAAAGCCGTTGAGCAAGGTGGCGCATCCGCCGGCCATGACGATACCCATGTAGGCAACGATCCAGTTGGCCGAATTGCGCGCCGCGATCCCGACCCGGTCGCCGCGCTTGACGCTGTGGCGCACCAGCAGCCCGACAGCAACCTGACGGGCGGCGGCATAGGTCTCGGCGAAAGTCAGGCGGCACTCGCCATCGACCACGAACACCGCATCCTTGTGCTGCATGCAGTAGTGCCCGAAATAATGCACCAGGCTTGGCGGGGCATTCTTCAGCACCGGAATCATGGTCCCGTTGCGGTCGAACGGCACCGTTTCCGCGGGTGCGCCTTCGGCCGTCAGGCGGTCCATGATCGCATCAAGTGTTGTGTCGAGCTCGGTCGGCATCGTTGTCCTCTCCATTGGTTCCCGGTCCGCGCAGGGCATGACTTTTCCCGACGGGGTTTTTGCACCCCGGGCCCATCGGGGTTTTACCAAACCCCCGGCTTGTGCCAAAGCCTGACCGGAAAGAGGCTGCGCCTGCGCTTTGCAGGTATTTCTAGGGGGTTCGGTCCTTGCTGTCACTACTTGCCGCCACTTCAATGGCAGCCACCGGCACCGAGCCGGCCCTGCAATGGATCGATCTCGGCCTGTCCGAAGGCATCGATCTCGGGTTCTTCACGCTGCGCTACTACAGCCTCGCCTACCTCGCCGGGATCGTGCTCGGCTACTGGCACCTTACCCGGATGATCCGCGAGCCCGGCGCACCGATGGCGCAGCGCCACGCGGAAGACCTGTTCTTCTACTGCACACTCGGCATCATTCTCGGCGGACGGCTGGGGTATGCCCTGTTCTACCGGCCCGAACTGTTCGTCAGCTTCGAAGGTGACGGCTTTGTCAGCTGGGAGCTGTTGCGGCTGTGGGACGGGGGGATGAGCTTCCACGGCGGCGTGCTGGGCGTGCTCGCGGCGATCGCATGGGTCGGCTGGCGCGGCGGCCTCAATTTCATCCGGGTGGCAGACTATATCGCCACCTGTGTACCGTTCGGGATGCTGTTCGGGCGGCTGGCCAACTTCGTCAACGGCGAACTGTGGGGCCGCGGGCCGACCGATGTGCCGTGGGCGATGGAATTCTGCGACCTGCGCCACACGGCAACCGAATGCCTCACCACCGGGATCGCCCGGCACCCGAGCCAGCTGTACCAGGCGGGGCTGGAAGGCCTCGCGATGGTGCTGGTCATGCTCTACCTGTTCTGGCGCACCCGCGCCCGGTTCCGCCCCGGCCTGCTGGTCGGCGTGTTCACGCTGGGCATGGGCCTGGCCCGGTTCATCAACGAGTTCTTCCGCGAACCCGATGCACATCTGGCAGAATTCGCCCGCGAGACCGGGCTGTCGATGGGCCAGTGGCTGACCATTCCGATGCTGCTGGTGGGGCTGTTCTTCATCGTCCGCGCCCTGCGCAAGCCCGAGCTCGCCGGCGGCACTGCCCCGGCCTGAGCGCATCAGGATGGACGAGGACAAGGTTCCCCTTGGCGAAGTGTTCCGCCGCCTGATCCGGTCCACCGGCCCGATCAGCGTCGCCCAGTTCATGGGCGAAAGCAATGCGCGCTACTATGGCGGCCGGGACCCGTTCGGGCAGGGGGGCGATTTCGTCACCGCACCTGAAGTGAGCCAGATGTTCGGCGAGCTGATCGGGCTGTGGTGTGCCGACATGTGGGTGCGCGCGGGCCGCGAGGAGCCGGTCCACTACGTCGAACTCGGCCCGGGGCGCGGCACGCTGGCGAAGGACGCATTGCGCGCGGCAAAGCGCTATGGTTTCGAGCCAAGGGTCCACTTCGTCGAGACCTCGCAGTCGCTCAAGGATGTGCAGCTGGAGACGCTGCCCGGCGCCTACTGGCATCACGACCTGTCGACCGTGCCGATGGAAGGGCCGGTTCTGCTGGTCGCCAACGAATTCCTCGACGCGCTGCCGGTGCGCCAGCTGGTGCGGACAGCAGGCGGATGGCGCGAGCGCATGGTCGGGCTGGAGGGCGATGCCTTCGTGTTCGTGGCCGGCACCCAACCCATGGACAGCGCCGTGCCGGCTGAACTTCGCGACCAGCCCGAAGGCACGATCCTGGAGACCTGTCCTGCTGCGGCGGCGGTGGTTTACGAGGTCGCCGGGCGGCTCAAGGAACAGGGCGGTGCGGCCCTGTTCATCGATTATGGCCATGCCGAAACCACCATGGGATCGACCCTTCAGGCGATTGCCCGCCACCAGAAGGTCGATCCCTTCGCGATGCCGGGCGAAGCGGACCTGACCGCGCTGGTCGATTTCGCCACGCTCGCACGGGTGGCGCAGTCACGCGATGCGCGGCATCTCGGCACGGTCACGCACGGCGAGTGGCTGAGCGCGCTCGGGATCGAAGCGCGCGCCGAGGCGCTGATGGCCCGCGCGCCCCACTTGCGCGAGGAAATCACGCTGGCCCGGGACCGGCTCGCCGCACCTGACCGGATGGGCACGCTGTTCAAGGTCCTGGGCCTGGCCGCGCCGTTCTGGCCAGACGGGGCCGGGTTCGCCCCGCCGGTCTAGCCCCTCGCTAGCCAGACCGCCTCTGTGCGGCGGCGGCCTGCATGGCGATATCGGTCAGGCCCTGTACCAGCAGCACTTCTGCCGCCTGGCTGTTGCCGAGCAGGGCGCGGTGCAGGGCCGTCAGCCGCTCGATCAGGCGCGACAGCCGCTCCCCCCGCCAGATCCCCAGCTGGAGTTCGATATCGCGCACTTCCTTGAAGAAGATCCGCCGCGCCTGCGCTTCGGCGGCAATGAACTGGCGCAGGTTTCCCCGCCCCAGCCGACCCGCGAGCTGGGCGAGCTGCGCCGCGCGCCGCTCCACCGCCAGGAGCACGCCGACCGGGTTGAGCGAGAGCTCGCGCAGCCGGGCGATCTCGCCGGCCAGCCGTGCCCGGTCGCCTGCCAGCACGGCGTTGACGATCGGGTTGAGCCCGTCTTCCTCGCTCGCCGCCCCGATGGCGTCGAGCGCTGCTGCATCGGCCGTGCGCGGCGACTGGGGCGAGGCATCGAGATAGAGCGCCAGCTTGTCGACTTCCGACTGGGCCAGCCGCAAATCGAACAGGCAGGCCCCGGCGATCCGTTCGGCGAGATTGCCCGCCAGCTTCACCCCCGCCGCATCGCCCATCTGCCGCACTGAACCGACGATCTCTGCCGGTTCGGGAGGATAGAACAGCGCCACCAGCGCGTCCTTGCGCGGCTCGAGCAGCTTGGCCACGCGCGACTTGTCGGTCGCCCCGCTGGCGACGATCAGCACCGGGCAGGCCTCGCCCTGCGCGATCAGGTGGTTGCCGATTGCATCGAGCGCTTCATCGCCCTGGGTGCGGACAAGGATGTGGCGGGTGTCGCCGAACAGCGAGCTGGAGCGGGCTTCATCCGCCAGCAGCACCGGATCGCGCTTGAGGTCGGCCCCTGACAGCTCGACCCGTTCTCCGGCATCGGGCAGCAGGTCGACAATCGCTTTCACCGCCGCCCAGGCGCCCGATTCGTCCGGCCCGCAGAAATAGAAGGTGTGGCAGGTGCGGGCTGCGTCGCGCGCGGACCGGGCGAAGTTCTTCTGGGTCGCCTTCACCAGCCCGCTCTACTGGCCCTTGCGCAGGGTCAGCGCGATCTGCGTGGCCATGCGCCCGGCGATATCGCGCGACAGGTTCTCCAGCGCAGTCTGCTCCGCAGCAATGGTCGCATATTCGCTGGAGACCACGTCGATCCCGGCGTCGGACCCGGCGGTGGCATCGAGCACGATGGCACTGCTTTGAAGGTCGACCAGCTGGTAGCGTGCGCGCAGGATCCGCCGCTCGCGCCCGACCGTGTCGTCACTGAGCACGCCAAGGCCCTGCAACTGGTCGTCAAGCCGCACGTCGAGTCGGTAACGCGGCGTGGCACTGCCCGCGGCGCCAAGCCGGTCCTGCAGGGCATTGCGCACCAGCCACCCGGCGCGGCCTTCGATCGGCGCGACCTCGATCGCCGCGAGCCCCTGTGCCACCGCACCCTGGCTGCCGCCCGCATACATCGGCGAGAGGCCGCAAGCCGAAAGCGACAGCGCGAAGACAGCAAGGGCGAACGAACGGATCACGTGACGATATTCACCAGCCTGTCGGGCACCACGATCACCTTGCGGACCGGTGCCCCGTCCAGCGAACGCTGCACGTTTGCGCTCGCCAGGGCAAGCGCTTCCAGCTCTGCCTGGGGCAGGCCCTTGGCGACGGTGAGCGTGTCGCGCAGCTTGCCCTTGTGCTGCACGGCGATGGTCACTTCGTCCTCGACCAGCAAGGCCGGGTCGACTGCGGGCCAGGCGGCCATGGCGACAAGGCCTTCCCCGCCCATGGCGACCCAGCCCTCTTCGGCCAGGTGCGGCATCATCGGCGAGACCAGCTGTGCCATGGTGCGGATCGCGTGGGCCCGGGTGGCGGACAGCGCAGCCTTGTCGATCGCGCTGGCCAGTTCATAGAGCCGGGCGACCGCCTTGTTGAAGCTGAGCGCCTCTATATCCTCGGCCACTGCGGCGACGGTCTGGTGGAGCTTGCGCAGCAAGGCCTTGTCTTCGCCTTCGGCAGCACCGTCGTACTGGCCGAACAGGCGCCACAACCGCTGGACGAAGCGCCAGCAGCCTTCGATCCCGGCTTCGGACCACGGCAGGTCACGCTCGGGCGGGCTGTCGGAGAGCATGAACCAGCGCACCGCATCCGCGCCGTAGCGAGCGATGATCGTGTCCGGGTCGACGACATTCTTCTTCGACTTGGACATCTTGATGACGCGGCCAACCTTGACTGGCTTTAGATTATTCTTCGCATCGCGCCAGAATGCCTTGTCGCCTTGCCACTCAACTTCTTCGGGCAGCAGGTAAGACGTTTTGCCCGTCTTTTCCCCGGTGAGCGGGTCTTCATATTCAAGCTCTAGTGTTGCATGCGTGACCATCCCCTGCGTGAACAGGCTGGCGAAGGGTTCGGCAAAGTCGATCTGGCCGATGTGCTGCAAGGCGCGGGTCCAGAACCGGGCATAGAGCAGGTGCAGGATCGCGTGCTCGATCCCGCCGATGTACTGCTCGACCGGCAGCCACTTGGCCACTTCTTCCGGGTCGAACGGCCGGTCGGCCGGCTGGCTGGCAAAGCGCAGGAAGTACCACGAGCTGTCGACGAAAGTGTCGAGCGTGTCGGTCTCACGCTCGGCGGCAGCGCCGCACTTGGGGCAAGTGGTGTGCTTCCAGGTCGAGTGGCGCAGCAGCGGGTTGCCCGGGGTCTTGAAGTCGACATCCTCGGGCAGCACGACCGGCAACTGGTCCTTCGGCACCGGCACCACGCCGCACGCCGCGCAGTGGATGAACGGGATCGGCGTGCCCCAGTACCGCTGGCGGCTGACGCCCCAGTCGCGCAGGCGCCAGACGGTGGTACCCTTGCCCCAGCCTTCGGCTTCGGCGCGGGCGATCACTTCCCGCTTCGCCGCTTCGACCGCCATGCCATCGAGGAAATCGGAATTGACCAGCACCCCGTCGCCCGCTTCCGCCTCGGTGCCGAACGGCTTGTTCGCATCGGCGGGATCGGCCGCGACCACGCGCGGGATCGGCAGGCCGTACTTGGTGGCGAATTCGAAGTCGCGCTGGTCGTGCCCGGGCACGGCCATGATCGCCCCGGTGCCGTAGTCCATCAGCACGAAGTTGGCGATGTAGACCGGCAGCGGCGCCCCGGTGAACGGGTGGCGCGCCGTGAGGCCGGTGTCAAAGCCGAGCTTCTCCGCTGTCTCCAGCTCGGCCGCAGTGGTCCCGCCCTTCTTGCACAGCGCGATGAACGCGCGCGCGGCCTCGTTGTCGAGCGATCGGGCGACCGGGTGATCCGCGGCTACGGCAACAAAGGTCGCGCCGAAGATCGTATCGGGCCGCGTGGTGTAGACGGGCAGGCTCTCACCGTTCGACAGAGTGAAGCTGAATTCCAGCCCTTGCGACTTGCCGATCCAGTTTTCCTGCATCAGCCGGACCTTGTCCGGCCATTTCTCGAGCGTACCGAGGCCTTCGAGCAGGTCATCGGCAAACTGGGTAATGCGCAGGAACCACTGGTCGAGCTTGCGCTTCTCGACGTCCGCGCCGCTGCGCCAGCCCTTGCCGTCGATTACCTGCTCGTTGGCGAGCACGGTCATGTCGACCGGGTCCCAGTTGACCTCGCTCTGGCGGCGATAGACCAGCCCGGCTTCGTAGAGGTCGAGGAACAGCGCCTGCTCGTGGCCGTAATAGTCCGGCTCGCAGGTGGCGATTTCGCGCGACCAGTCGAGGGCGAAGCCGATCCGCTTCAGCTGGGCCTTCATGTTGGCGATGTTTTCGCGGGTCCAGCCGCCCGGGTGGACGCCCTTTTCCATCGCCGCGTTTTCCGCCGGCATCCCGAACGCGTCCCACCCCATCGGGTGCAGCACTTCGAACCCGCGCATCTTCTTGTAGCGCGCGAGCACGTCACCCATGGTGTAGTTGCGCACGTGGCCGATATGGATGCGCCCGCTGGGATAAGGGAACATCTCCAGCACATAGCTCTTCGGCCTGGCCGAGTTGCTGTCCGCCTCGAAGCAGCGCGCCTCGTCCCAGGCACGCTGCCAGCGACCGTCGGCGGTCGACGGATCGAATCGGGTATCGGTCATGGTTTGCCCCGTCAGGGAAAAGTGGTCAGCCGCGGATCGCCTGGCGGCGCAGGTCGCGCGCCTTGGTCAGGATGATGTCTTCCAGCTTCTGCACCGTCGCAGCCTGGACCGGGGCATCGACCCAGGTGCCGGACTGGGCGACCTGGCGGCTGGCAGCGACACGCACGGCGTCGGCGCGCAGATCCTGATCGAGAATCGCCACGGTCATCTTGACCCGCTCGCCCGGGTTGGCCGGATTGACGTACCAGTCGGTCACGATCACCCCGCCGGCGCTGTCCGCCTGGAGCAGCGGGGCAAAGCTGACGGTTTCGAGCGCGGCACGCCACAGGTACGAATTGACCCCGATCGTGGTCACCTGGCTCGCGGCGAGGTCGGCGCGCGGACGATCGCGTCCGCCGCAGGCGGCCAGAGCGACCAGCGCGGTGCCGAGCACGAGGGCGCGGGCAACCGTGCGGCCCCGGGTGGAATTGCTGTGCTTGGCGGTCATGGCAGAATGGCTTCCTTCGACTGTCTTTGCGGTCTCTATAGCCTGCGCGTCGCGCTGGGCAAGGCACGCGATGCCAATGCGGCACCATGGCTGCGGATAGCGGGCCCACCGCTGAACCGCGACTGAATCCCCCGGACGGCGAAGGCAATTGTGTGCACAATGCAACACCTTTGCACCAGACTGGCGCAGGCGGGCCGAAGTGCTGGCCAAGCCTTTGTCATGAATCTATCAAATCAGGCAGCTAGCCGTTTGCGAGTCGCCGTGGCAGTCAGGTCAGGGCGCAAGATTGTAACGGTCAGGCGCTGTTCAGGCAGAATTTGCTCTGGACGGGGGAGCAGGAAAGGCAGGGCAGGCAAGATGGCACGGTCTCGCAGCAAGTCAGGGTTCGGCGGCTTTGCCCCGGCGCTGTTTGCCGTGGCCGTTCTCGGTTTGCCGACCGCCGGGCTGGCGCTGGCCGGGCTCGACGCCGGTCTCCGGCTCGATCCGGGTGCCAAGGCTGCACCTTTCACCCCCGCCAATGTCGACCCCGAACTGGCCCGCCGCGTGCAGGAACGCATCGCTGCGCGGAGCAAGGCGATCCGCTTCACCCCTGCCGGGGCCATTGCCGATGGCGAAAGCACGGTGACGGTGGCGGTGCGGGTCGATGGCGACACGGCCAAGGCGATTTCGGTCCGCTCGGCGCTCGCTGCCGCGCAAGGCGAGCCCGGCACCCGCAGCGTGACGCTGGCGGGCACGCGCTACAACCTCGGCATCGCCCGCGGTTACCAGAGCTTCGCCAAGCCGCAGCCCGCGCCGGTTGCTGCCGGGGTGCGCGATCTGGCCATGCCCGATCTCGCCGAGTTCAAGCCGTCGGAAGGCGCGAAGGACAAGCCCAGCCGGTTCCAGCCGCGCATTTCGCTGGCGAACGAGGAAACCAAGGGCCGCGCCCGCGGGACGCTTGAAGGCCTCGGCGAGCAGACGGTCGACCTGGGCGGTTCCTACCGCGTCACCCGCAACCTCGACGTGACCGCCGGTGTGCGCCTGTCGCAGGATCGTGACCGGCTTGCCCCGCTCAGCGACGGCGTGGAAGACAGCCAGGCGGTCTACGTCGGCACCCAGTTCCGCTTCTGAGCGGAGTATTCCCCGCCTATCGCTTCGCTGCTTGAGGCGTACCTGTCCGCCTATCGCTTCGCTGCTTGAGGCGCTCTTTCTCGCCTATCGCTTCGCTACTTGAGGCGGGAATCCCTAGTGAATTCGTATGATGAGCCCCGCTCCGGCGGGGTTTTTCATTGTCGCGCGCCCGTGGACTGATAACACTGTGCCGTAACGTAAACCGGCATGTGGGAGAGAGTTCATGGGACGCGTAGCAATTGTTACCGGCGGCACACGCGGGATCGGCGAAGCGATCTGCCAGCGGCTGAAGAAGCAGGGCCACACCGTGATCGCCAACTATGCCGGCAACGAGGAAAAGGCCAAGGCCTTCACCCAGGCCACCGGCATTCCCGCCTACCGCTGGGACGTGGGCGACCACCAGGCCTGCCTTGACGGCTGCGCGCAGGTAGAGGCCGAACACGGCCCGGTGGATATCGTGATCAACAATGCCGGGATCACCCGCGACGGCACCCTGCACAAGATGAGCTGGGAAGACTGGAACGAGGTCATGCGCATCAACCTCGGCGGGTGCTTCAACATGGCCAAGGCAACCTTCCCTGGGATGCGCGAGCGCGGCTGGGGCCGGATCGTCAACATCGGCAGCATCAACGGGCAAGCGGGGCAATACGGCCAGGTCAACTACGCCGCAGCCAAATCGGGCATCCACGGCTTTACCAAGGCGCTGGCGCAGGAAGGGGCCAAGTTCGGCGTGACCGTCAACGCGATTGCGCCGGGCTATATCGACACCGACATGGTCGCCGCCGTGCCCCCGCCGGTGCTGGAGAAGATCGTCGCCAAGATCCCGGTCGGCCGCTTGGGCATGGCCGAGGAAATCGCCCGCGGCGTCGCCTTCCTCACCAGCGAGAACGGCGGCTTCATGACCGGCTCGACCATGAGCATCAACGGCGGCCAGCATATGTATTGAGGGGGCAAGGTCCGCTTCCGGCGTTGAGGCTGCCAGAAGCGGGCCTTCCGGTTGCGACCCCGAAACAGTCCATTCACCCGTCGTCGCCCCGTGCTTGACACGGGGCTTGGCTACTTGTGGTCAGTCTCGGGTGCGAACCATTGCTCCCAAAGATCCTCCCAGTCGGGATTGTCTGCTTCGATCAACGCGAACTTCCATTCGCGCCGCCATTTCTTGACAAGCTTCTCGCGCGCGATGGCGCCTTCGATGGTGTCGTGGCGTTCGACATATACGAGCAGTGTCTTTGCGAAATCAGCGACATGGCGCGAGCCTGTGCCCTTGCGGTGTTGATAAACACGTCGGACGGCGTCAGCCGTGACGCCGACATACATCCCGCCGCGATAGCGGTTCGTCATGATGTAGACCCAGCCACCCTTCTCCATGCGCCGGGTATCGCGCCAACGCGGACGAAAGAAAAGCCAAGCCCCGTGTCAAGCACGGGGCGACGGTG
>JAHDXX010000351.1 GCA_023384025.1 Sphingomonadaceae bacterium | reverse complement strand
CGCCGGCGAGCACCGCTGCGGTGCCGTCCTCCAGCAGTGCCGCGACCGCGATGCCGCAGGCATCGCCACTGGCTGACGCGGGCGGGTCGACCCCGATCACGGTGCGGCGGTATGCGCTCTGGTCGACCATGCCCCGACACGCCTCCAGCAGCGCGCGGCTCCACAGGGCGCCTTCGACTTCGGCCAGCATCTCGCCGTCGAGCTCCTGACGGCCGAGCGCGGTGCCGTCGTACTGCTCGAGCATGGCTTCGTAGTACGAGTTGGGCAGCACGCCCGTGTTCTGTTCGGTCCGGCCTTCGGCCACCACCACCGCGCCGGTCGCGGCCTCAGCCATCAAGCGGTTCATCAGCGCCACACTGCGCGGGGTGCTGGTGGCGAGAACCCGGGGGTGATCGCCCAGCCGCATGCCCATCTGCAGATTGTCCCACGCCGCAATGGCACGGCCACCGGCATTGTCCCACTTGGCGATTTCGTCGCACCAGGCATGGCTGTGCTGCGGCCCGCGCAGGGATTCCGGCTCGCCGGCCGAATAGAAGAAGGCCTGTGCCCCGTTGGGCCATTGCAGGCGCCGCAGCGACGGCTCGAAATCGGGTGCCAGCGATCCGGGCGAAGCGGCGAGGACGCCGCTTTCGCCTTCGACCATCACGCTGCGTACTTCGACCAGCGAGGCACCGACCAGGGCAATCCGCGCCTCAGGGTCGTGGCGCGCGACGTTGCGCACCCATTCGGCCCCGGCGCGGGTCTTGCCGAAACCGCGCCCTGCCTTGATCAGCCAGACCCGCCACGGGCCTTCCGGCGGGTGCTGCTCGTCACGGCCCCACACCTCCCAGTGCCAGTTGCCGAGCGCGGCAAGCTCGTGCGGGGCGAGCATCTTTTCGAGCGCGAGGCGGCGTTCGTCCCCGTCCTTGCCCGCGAGCCGGAACCAGTTGCCGCGACTGGCACGCTTACGGCGCGGCATCAGGCTGCTTGCCCTTTTCGCTGCGCCCGTTTCGCCTTGAGCGCAGCAGCGCGTTCCTCGTTCTGACGCAACTTGTCGATCTTGGCGTTGATCGACTTCATCGTGACGACCTCGTCAGCCAGCGTCTGGCGGCCCTTCTCGCGCGCTACGTTTTCGCGGTGCGCGGCAAGGCAGCGAAACGCTGTGCCGACATCGAACTTGCGCTTGTTGCCGTCTTCGTCGGTATCCTCCAGCCGTCCTTCGCGCAGGCGCAGCAGCAGGTCCATCTCGAGGTTGTCATAGCCTTCGGCGAGCGCGGCATACCACTGGCGGGCAAAATCGGCTTTCTCGCGGCGGGTCTTGTAGACCAGGCTCTGGCTCACGCCGGCTGCCTCGCAGGCCTGCTTCACATTGGAGGTTTCAGCCAGTTCGTTGATGAAGATCGATTGCCAGTTCTTGCGTGCCATGGTGCGATCCTGTGCCAAGCGTGGGGGGGGATGCGACTGGCCGAAACGCCGACGGGCGGCGCTGCGTGGTGCAGGGCCGCCCGTCTCGAATCGGTTTATCGCGATGTTCCGCTTCTCTAACCAGGTAGCGTCACGATGTCAAGCATAAAGTGCCATATAGGTTATAAACTGCGCGATTGCGTGCCCGGTTGCCCTGCGATAGGAAGCGCGCACGATCACTCCCCCGGAACCCCATTCCCCATGCTGATGAAGCCCCTGCGCGGTCTCTACGACTGG
>JAHDXX010000350.1 GCA_023384025.1 Sphingomonadaceae bacterium | reverse complement strand
CATCAGTCCGCCAACGTCGAACACTGCGTTCGAGCCAATCAGGAATCCTGTCGGGGAATAGAACGCAACAAAGCCGCCCGGAGTGAGGTTGCCGCCAGCGTCCTGCAGCGCCGAGAGCACGATCCCGTCCATGACCACCACATTGCCATTGGTCGAAGGCAGGATGCGGTTAAGGACAGCAAACCCGCCCTGGCCCGGTGCGTCGAAGAACGCCGCCAGATTGCCTGTCGGGAGGAAATCGAGAGCGTTCCCGGCAACATCCTCGTCGGGCGTCCAGTCGATGACGGCCGTCGGCGTGTTGATCTGGATGGAGTCCTGCCCGGGAATACCCCGATCAATCGTCGCGTCACCTGCGACCACCAGCGGGGTCGCCTGGAACGCCTGCGCCTCTACCCGTTGCGGCGCTACCGTGAGCGCCACAGCAAGCGCAGTTGCTCCGCAGCCAAGCAGCAGGTGCGAGCGGTTCTTGCAGACTACGGCCATGTCAGAAACTCCAGGGAAGCAGGCGGGCAGTGATCGAGAAGAGGAAGCGGACATCCCCGCGCGACGCGGCGAGATCAGGCTTTTCCAGCGGGACTGCGACAGAGAAATCGCCCTGCAATTTGGAACCGAGCACGGCGCGAACCCCGCCCCCGACCGACCACAGGCGATCAGGGTTGGTGGCGCGACGGCTAGGATCGCGGTTCCATGCCCAGGCCACGTCCGAGAAGACATAGGGCTGGAACACGGCCTCATCGGCAGTCTTCGGAGCGAGGCTGCCATAGCGCACCTCGGCAGAGACGCCGACCCCGCGGTCACCCAGCACCGCGCCCGGGTTGTAGCCGCGTCCGATGGAATAGGTCCCGGCCGCGAATTCCTCGAACGCCGGAAGGGCATCGTCACTCCACTGCGCTTCGGCCTCCAGAGCGAACGTCCAGTTCGGCACGGGCCGGTATTCCGCCCCCGCTTCACCGCGCACAACGAATGGCGTCGGATCGGCCTCGATCCTGCTCGGCGGAGCCTGACCGCCGACAACACAGCCGAGCGGGTTGCTGCGGCAATCCGGGCTGGCACCGAAGATATCGATCCCGTGTCGCCCTTCGAGGGCAAAACGGAACCGCTTCTTCGGTTCGAAGGAGGAATAGCCGTCGACCCGCGATACGCTGGCCTGGTCCACGAATTCGCCCGATACGCGGGTGTACAGCGTGCGCACCCGGTCCCGCGTCAGCAGGATCCTGTTCACGTCAACATCCTGGTCGACATAGTCGAGCCCGAAGTCCGCGACGATGGTCGATGTGCGGCTGCGCCGGAACGGATAGCTCGCCTGCACCGTGGCGAGAACGGTTTCAGACTCGACGTTGAAACCCGGCAGATCGATATCCGGGTTGGTCACGCTGTAGGTCAGCGAACCGCCCAGTCTCAGGCCCTCGCTGCCCAGACGGAAATCATGCCCGATCTGCGCGGTCTGCTGTTCTTCGAATTCGAGTGTCGAAAAGAGCGCAAATGTCGTGCGGTCGCCCATCCCGGTCAGATCGTAGACCTCCCCGCGCAGCAGTCCGCCAAACCGGCCGATGGATTTCGAGCCGTAGTTCTGGATATTGAGGTCAAGGAACCCTCGCCGCCGGACGACAGCGATCTCGCCGGTCAGGTCGCCCGGGGCTCCTCCGGCTGCGGGCCGCAGCGAGAGGCGCACATCGAGGCC
>JAHDXX010000349.1 GCA_023384025.1 Sphingomonadaceae bacterium | reverse complement strand
TCCGCGCGGGTAAGGTAAACGCCGCCGCCACCACCCAGTTCGGGGAAGGTCGGCCACTGTCCTTGCGCCATTGCCTCACGGCTTTCCGAGCGCCCGCCCGCCTGCCGCTCGTACATCCAGTAATTGCGCATCACGATGGCGACGTAGCCGCGCGTCTCCCAGTAAGGGATGCTCTCCATGTAGAGCAGCGCGTCGCCCTGGTCGTTGATTTCGGTGTTCCAGCGCCCGACCGGGGAAAGCCCCGCATTGTAGGCAGCCATGATCTTGGGCAGCAGGCCCTGCGTCGCCCGGCTGTCGCGCAGCATGGCGAGATGTTCCTGCCCGAAGGCGAGGTTGACGTCGGGCCGGTTGAGCTCGCTTGCGCTGCCGGAGACGCCCAGTTTCCCGGCATGATCCTTGGCCGCAGCCGGCATGATCTGCATCAGCCCGCGCGCGCCAGCCGGGCTGACGGCGCTGGCACGGAAGACTGATTCCTGCAGGGTATGCGCATAGGCCAGCGCCGGATCGACCTTCCACCCGTTGACCGGCTGCCAGCGGGGCGCAGGGTAGCGCAGCGCCGGTTCTGCATCCGCGCCGCGCGGGGCATTGTGGGCCATCCACAGCTGGGTCGATGGCAGGCCGAGTTCACGTGCCAGCCGCGAGAGCGAATCGTATTGCGCAGGATCGCCGATCCGCGCCTGGTGGCGCAGGACTTCATCTGCCAGTTCGTCGCGCCCGATTTCCGCCAGCGCCACCGCTGCGCGAATATTCGCGTTGTCGCGCAGGCGCTGCCAGTCGGACGGGGAAAAGTCGGCGCGGGCGTGATCGTCCGGCAAGGCCTGGCCAAGCTGCTCGCGCGCAAGCATGCCGTAGAGCGTTTCGTCGAGCCGGGCGGCACCGCGCAGCTGCTCGGTTGCTTTCTCCGGCTCGCGGCAGCGCACCAGCGCGCGGCTGGCCCAGTAGTAACCGGCGGCCACGAGTTCCAGGTTCTGTGCGCTGCGGGCCGTGCGCTGGAACGAATCCGCTGCGGCCTCGCAATCACCCATCCGCCAGGCTGCGAGACCGGCGACCCAGTCGCCTTCCGCAACCCAGGGGCCGGACCCGTCGCGGGCGGTGCGGGCAATCGCCAGCGCCGCCGCGTCGTTGTTCTCGATATAGTAGCTCCAGGCGACCCGCTGGCGCCATTCGGCGCGCGCTTCGCTGCTGAGCCCTGCGTCGATCCCGTCGAGCAACACCCGCGCCCCGTCGGGATCGTCGTTCTTGATCCGCTCGAGGATGGCATTGCTGACCGAGCCCGGCATGGTCCCGTCATCGACCGAGCGCGGGCGCAACCGCTTGGTGGCGTAAGGCTGGCTGACGAAGCTCTGCGATGGCGGCAGGTAAGGCGCCGACATCAGCCCGCGCTTGCTGCCCAGGGTCGCCATCCGCTCTGCATGGGGCAAGGCGGTGCCTTCAGCCAGCCAGGCCTGGATTTGCGGCAGTTCCACCCGCGGGCTGTTGGCGTGGAGATAGTATTCCGCCCGGGCCACGGCATGGAGCGGACCGTCATTGCGCGAAGTAAACAGTGCTTCGACCTTGCCCCAGTCCTGCCGGTCGATCGCGCTGAAGAGGTCGCGGTAATATTCCCGGTCAGGGCGGGTCAGCAGGTCAGGTACCTTGCTGGAAACGGCGCGGGCGCGAAAGTATTCCGCCGCGCTGCTGTTTGCCAGCGCC
>JAHDXX010000348.1 GCA_023384025.1 Sphingomonadaceae bacterium | reverse complement strand
CTACAATGGCCTCGGTGACCGGGTGCGGGTCGATAAGCCGACGGGGACGCGGCGGTTCGTCTATGACACACAGGGCCGGGTGCTGGCGGAGTACGGCGCTTCGGCAGGCGAGGTCTGGGCGGAGTTCATCTGGGCGCTGCCGCCCGGTGCCAACGATAACGGCCTGTTCGGCGGCGGGGACGGAGTGGCGGGCTATGCCCCTCTCGCGCTGGTGGCGCAGAACGTCTCGGGCCTGCCGGAGCTCTACTGGGTCCACGGCAACCATCTCGGCGTGCCGCAGGTCACCACCAACGCCACAGGGCAGGTCACCAACCCCGGCGACGACTTCCTGCGCCCGGGCTTCCCCGGCCAATCGCAAGTCCTCACCGACCTCTACTACAACCGCGCCCGCGACTACGACCCGGTGCTGGGCCGCTACATCCAGGCCGACCCGATCGGGCTGCTGGGCGGGGCGAACCCGTACCTCTACGCCGGGGCGGATCCGGTGAATATGGTGGATCCGTCAGGTGAAATACCGATTTTCGTGCCCATCGTGGTCGGGGCCCTGATCGGTGGTGGAGCCGAGTTGCTTTCACAGGGGGTTAGCAATTACATGCGCGGGAGACCCGTTTTCGACGCCGATTGCTATGATTGGGGCGAGGTGGTGATGGCCGGTGCAATTGGAGCCACGGGCAGCGGAACCGGCTTTCGCATCTTGTATCGTTTTGGACCGAGGAGCCTGACGCGTGAGACAGGCCTCGAATGGTCGCACTCGATTTCACGCAAGACTGTCAACCGCTTGTTTCCGAAGCCTGCTGCACAGTTCGGCCGCAATTCCTCGCTGACAGGTCGCGAGCGCTTCAATGGTTTCATGAACCGCCAGCTCAACAAGAGGGGCGGCCTGAATGGCAGCTGGGCCACGCTAAAGCGGCATTATCGGCATGATCGCTCGCGATCGCCGGTGGGCTGGCGGCAAATGGGCAATCGGCTGCCACCCTCTCTGCAAGCACTTGATCGGATTCCTGACTGGCTCAAAGTTTCTGTCGGCTCAGGTGTTTTGGGTGCTGCTGCAACTGGAAGTGATCAATGACGTCGACCATTTTTGGAACTGGATGGACCTACTTCATGGACGCTTGGCGCTTTGTTGAGCGCGGAGGTCGTTGGTCCGCAGATACCATGCACCTTGAACTCATCGAGGCCGTTTTGGCAACGCTTCCAACAGAGATCGCAGCGACTGTCCGTCAGCAGCTCGAACACCGATACTTCTTTTCCTGGATGTCCGACGGACGCATCAATGTCTTCTTCTTCTACAATCAACGCGGCCTGACGCTTATCCCGGACCCTGCATATGAGGACCGATTGTTCAAGGTGGAACTCTTCGTCGAGGGGCGAAAATATGTGGCACATGTGAGCTTTTTCGAAAGGCGGATTCACTGTGTGGAATTGAAAAAGCCGCGGTCGTTCTTCAAGGGGAAGGCCTATCGCATAGGGGCGGTGTCAGATGGCAAGCCATCCGACAGTTTCACGCGCGCCATCGACCGGGCAGAGCACGGCAAACCAACGGATATCAACCCGTGACAATTGCTTCGTCCAATCGTCTGGCCTCGGTCACCGATGCAGGCGGGGTACGGACCGTGTCCTACGATGCGCGCGGCAACACGGTGGCGGAGAACCGTGCGGACGGGACGCTGGTCGCCGCAAGCTACGATGGCCATGC
>JAHDXX010000081.1 GCA_023384025.1 Sphingomonadaceae bacterium | reverse complement strand
GGTCGAGAAGTCGAAGGACAATCCCGTCTTCTATGTCCAGTATGCCCATGCGCGAATCTGTTCGACCATGCGCAAGGCGGCGGCGGAGAATTTCGTTCCGGATCAGGCGCATCTCGACCTGCTCGGCGAGGCCGACCATGCTCTCGTCCGGCAGGCAGCGCAGTTCCCGCGCCTGGTCGAATCGGCGGCCCAGGCGCGCGAGCCGCACCGGGTGGCGTTCTATCTCTATGACCTGGCTGCGGCGTTCCACGCCTTCTGGAACCTCGGCAATGACGACATCGAAAAGCGGTTCATCGTGGCACAGAATCCGCAATTGACCGGCGCGAGGCTTTTCCTCGCCAGCCAGATAGGGCAGGTTATCCGCAATGGCCTTGCCCTGCTGGGGGTCGAGGCGGTCGAGGAGATGTGACCATGACCGGTCTGGGGGATAACGGGCGCGAACACGATGACGAGCCGTTTGGCGAGGAAGAGTGGGACGAGACCGAAGCCGAGCACGAAGAGCTATCGCTTGCGCACGATGACGAGCCGCTGCCGTGGCTCGAATCGGACGACTACGAGGAAGAGGAACAGGGGTCCGGGATCGGTCGCCTGCTGCTGACGTTCCTGATCGGCCTCGTGGCCATCGGGGCGATCCTCTATGGCCTGTGGTACTGGAGCAACCGGCCGGATCCCGAGCTGGTCGCAGATGGCAGCACTATCGCGGCACCCGAGGGGCCGATGAAGGAGCGTCCGGAAGATCCGGGCGGCAAGACCTTCGAAGGCACCGGCGATGTCGCCCCTGGTGTTGGCGAAGGCCAGACCCGGGAAGGACGCCTCGCCTCCGGTGATACCGCCACTGGCAATGAGCGGCCCTCGGCAATGGCAAGCGCAGCACCGCGGCCCAGCGTCGATGCTGCCGGGTCACGGACGCCGGAGGCACCCTCTGCCAGCGGGATCGGGGTCCAGATCGGCGCCTACTCGTCACGCGCAGCGGCCGAGAACGGCTGGAACGTGCTCAACCGGCAGACCGACGCGCTGCAAGGTGTGCGCTATCGCATCATGGAAGGGCAGATCGAATCGGGCACGGTCTACCGCCTGCAGGCGGTTCCGGGCGATGCTGCAGCGGCCAATGCGCTGTGCGGCAGGCTGAAGAGCCAGGGGATTCCCTGCCAGGTGAAGAACTAGGCGGGAAACTGCGGCTTTTTGCACATGGTGACGGTCCGCATCGCTTGCGGGCCGTCGCGCTTCCTGCGAACCTGATTGCATGACGCCAGCCATCTTCGGGATTGCCGGAACCTCGCTTTCGCCGGACGAACGCGCCTTCTTTCGCGAGGCCGATCCGGTCGGCTACATCCTGTTTGCCCGCAACTGCGAAACGCAGGACCAGCTGCGCGCCCTGACGGACAGCCTGCGCGCGATCCACGGGCGTGATCGGCTACTGATCTCGATCGATCAGGAAGGCGGCCGGGTGGTGCGGATGAAGCCCCCTGAATGGGCCCGTTACCCTGCTGGTGAAGCGTTTGACCGGCTGTACCAGCTGGCACCAGCCTCCGCGATCGAGGCGGTGCGCGCCAATGCCCGGGCCATGGGGCAGGAACTGCACCGCGCCGGAATCACGGTCAACTATCACGCCCCGTTTGACGTGCGTCGTCCGGAAACCGATCAGGCAATCGGGGACCGGGCACTTGGGTCGGACCCGATGCAGGTCGCCGCGCTTGGCCGCGCAGTCCTGGACGGGCTGGCGTCTGCCGGGGTTGCCGGATGCCTCAAGCACATGCCCGGCCACGGCCGCGCCACTGCCGACAGCCACAAGGAATTGCCGGTCGTCGACGCCAGCGATGCCGAACTCGAGGCCGATATCGCCCCCTTCCGCGCACTCGCCGGTGCGCCGATCGGAATGAGCGCGCATATCCGCTTCACCGCATGGGATGCCGAGCGCCCGGCCACGCAATCGCCCTTTGTCATCCAGCAGATCATTCGCGAACGGATCGGCTTCGACGGCTTGCTCCTGACGGACGATATCGACATGCAGGCGCTCGAAGGCACGATCCCGGAACGCTCGGAGAGGGCGATCGCTGCGGGCTGCGATGTCGTGCTGAACTGCTGGGCCAAGCTCGATGACATGCAGGGCATAGCCAACGTCCTGCCCGCAATGCCTCCGGTGGCGGAAGACCGGCTGGCGATGGCACTGGCGATAACCACGGTGTCGGGCGAACACGCCGATGACCGGGCTGAGCAACTCGCCTTGCTGGACAAGCGTGACGCCTTGCTGGGGCTGGCGGAGCAGGCAGCGTGACCGGCGAAGGCCTGATGCTGCAGGACAACGCCGCTTCGCCGGGCGACGAATGGGTAACCCCCGCTTCCGCCCCCACGGCCGACGAGGCGCTCTATCTCGAGCTGGATGGTTGGGAAGGGCCGCTCGACCTGCTGCTCGACCTGGCCCGGCGCCAGAAAGTCGACTTGCGGCAGATCTCGATCCTCGCGCTGGTCGACCAGTACCTCGGCTATATCGAACGGGCGGAGGCGCTGAGGCTGGAACTGGCCGCCGACTATCTGGTGATGGCGGCGTGGCTCGCCTACCTCAAGTCGGCCCTGTTGCTGCCACGCGAGGAACAGGAAGATCCCAGCCCGGAAGAGCTGGCCTTGCGGCTCCAGCTGCGACTGCAACGGCTGGGTGCAATGCGCGACGCTGCGGCCCGGCTGATGGCGCGCGACCGGCTGGGGCGGGACGTGTTCGTGCGGGCCGCGCCGGAGGGGCTGCGGATCGATCGCAAGCTGAAATGGACCTGCGACTGGTTCAGCCTCGTCCAGGCCTATGGCCAGGTGAAAGCACGCACCGCGCCTGCGATCCATATGGTGCGCGAACGTCCGGTCATGACGCTGGAAAGCGCGCTCGAACGCGTGTCGTCCATGCTGGGCGTTACGCTTGACTGGATGCGGCTGGAGGAATTCCTGCCCCCCCATGCCGAGCCGCGCCTGCGCCGTTCGGCACTTGCTTCCAGTTTCGTCGCCGCGCTGGAGCTGGCGCGATTGGGCAAGGCAGAGCTGGCGCATGACGATGCCTTCGGCCCGTTGCGCCTCAGGCGGGTCCGCGCATGAGCGAGCGGCCGGATGAGCTTGCGCGGGCGATCGAGGCGACGCTGTTCGCCACGGAAGCGCCGCTGACGCTGGCAGTGCTGGCCGCGCACCTGGGGGACGCGGACCCGGCGCAGGTCCGCGCTGCCCTGGCCGGTCTTGCAGGCCATTATTCCGGCAGGGGGATCGAGATCGTCGAGCGCGGCGGGCGTTGGCATTTCCAGACTGCGGCCGATTGCGCGCATTTGCTGCGGCGGGAGCGCGAGCAAGTGCGCAGGCTGTCGCGCGCTGCCACCGAAGTTCTGGCGATCGTCGCCTATCATGAGCCCGTCAGCCGGGCGGAGATCGAATCGATTCGCGGGGTCCAGACCTCCGGCGGCACCCTCGACGTGCTGATGGAAGCCGGATGGGTTCGCGTGGCAGGGCGCCGCGAAGTGCCGGGGAGGCCCGTCATCTACGCGACAACGCCCGAGTTCCTGCAGCACTTCGGGCTGGAGTCGCGGCGCGACTTGCCCGGCATCGATGATCTGCGCGCGGCCGGCCTGCTCGATCCGGTCGACGAGGCCTACGAAGCCATGGCTTTACAGCAGCCCGAGGTGGCTGACGAAGAAGAATGACTTCGCCGCTGGCGCTGGCCCCGGGCAGGGCCTATATTGCGGGCAACACCTAGATCCGGAAGGTACCTCCCATGTCGCTCGGCCCCATGCAGCTCCTCATCATCGCGCTTGTTATCCTCGTGCTGTTCGGACGCGGGCGCATCTCTGAAATGATGGGCGATTTCGGCAAGGGGATCAAAAGCTTCAAGCAGGGCATGGCCGATGGCGATGACAAGGACGGCAAGCCCGCCCCGCGGATCGAATCGCCTGCCTCTGCCCCCGGTGAAACCACCGCGCAGGACAAGACCGACGCGCGCAACTGACCGCATCCCGCCGGACCCGGCCCATGTTTGATATCGGCGCCACCGAATTGCTGGTGATCGTGATCGTTGCGGTCATCGTGATTGGTCCGAAGGACATGCCGCTCGCGATGCGCACGGCCGGGCGCTGGATTGGCAAGATCCGGCGGATGTCCGCCCATTTCCGCAGCGGCATCGACACGATGATCCGCGAAGCGGAAATGGAGGAGATGGAGCGCAACTGGCGCGAGCGGAACGCAAAGATCATGGCCGAACATCCGGCTGGCGAGATGGAGCCGCTGGCAAATCCCAACGTTCCGCCACCCGCATCGGCCGAAGCTGCGTTGGGCACACCTCCGGGTGAAGCAAATGCCCCGGGTGAGGGTCGAGACGCCTCCGAAGACGCGCCGGGCAAGGTCTGAGAACACACCATGGCACTGGGCATCAAGGATATCGACCAGACCGAGGCACCGCTGCTCGATCACCTGATCGAACTGCGCACGCGGCTGGTCAGGTGCATCATGGCGCTGGCAGTGGCCTTTGCGGTGTGCCTCTATTTTGCAGACGAGATTTTCGGGTTCCTGGTGCGCCCGCTGACCGAGGCTTTCCCGGCAGGGCAGGGCAAACTGATCTACACCCAGTTGTACGAGGCATTCTTCGTCGAGCTGAAGGTCGCGTTGTTTGCGGCGTTCTTCGTCAGTTTCCCGGTCATTGCCAACCAGCTGTGGGCGTTCGTTGCGCCGGGGCTCTATGCGCGCGAGAAGAAGGCATTCCTGCCGTTCCTGTTTGCTACCCCGGTTCTGTTCGTCGCGGGCGCGGCGCTGGCCTACTACGTGGTCATGCCGACCGCGTTCCGGTGGTTCCTCGGTTTTGAAGGCAGCGTCGGCGGGCTGGAGATCGAGGCGCTGCCCGGCACCGGCAACTACCTCGGCCTGGTGATGCAGTTCATCCTGGCATTCGGGATCAGCTTCCTGCTGCCGGTGCTACTGCTTCTTCTCAACCGCGCGGGGATTGTCAGCCGGCAGCAGCTGACCGGGGCGCGGCGCTATGTGATTGTCGGAGTGTTCATCATCGCTGCTGTGGTGACCCCGCCCGATCCGGGCTCGCAGCTCATCCTCGCCATTCCTCTGCTACTGCTGTTCGAGGGCTCGCTTGCCATCATGTGGCTGGGGGAGCGCAAGGGTGCCGGACAGGGCATGCTTGATGCTGACACTGCGGCGGAACCCCGTCAGGACTTATGAGCGGGTCAAGCTGACGCGCCTCGATCTGGACGTCGAAAGCACAAACTGACGTGATGACTGTCGGGCGAGGTGCGGGCTCCTACGCCCGCAGTCCCGGTTCTCAGGGCAATTGCCCGCGTTGTGTGCGAGCCAATATGCTCCAGACACAAAAACGGGGCCCGAAGGCCCCGTTCGAAACTCTATTCCGATCAGATCAGGCGCTGATCGGGTTATCGTCGTTGCCGCTACCGGCCGCGACGACGATACCGGCGATGATCGCAGCAATGGCGAGGATCGCAAGGATGATGGCTTCGCCGCTCTGTTCGCCACCGAAGTCGCTTTCACCAGCGACCGGAGCCGCCGCACGCTCGATTGCCGGCGCGGCGTTTGCGAGGACCGGCGTAGCAGCCATCGAGAGCGCTGCCGTTGCGGCGAGCATGGTACGGATCTTCATTACGTGGTCTCCTCAGAGCTCTTCTAGTTCAAACTTGAGACCCTACTAGGCCCCTCTTGACGAGCTTGCAAGCCCGCAAACGTCTCAAAATGTGTCACTTGTTGCACGTAAGTAACACCAAAACGGATTAAAGCCAACAAATTTGTGCGGTGCAGCAACCCGCTGGTTTCAAATGATTAACCAGCATATCGTCACAACGCTTATCGCACCGGGCCGTTCCTTGCAGAATCGATATTAACATCGCCCTAACAAGGCCAGTCCGGTTGCACGCCCATCGCACAGTCCCGTTTCCGTTTGATGAAAACAACGGGCGGCCCGCTGATTCTCGACCAGTCGAGAGTTATGCGAGGCAGAACGATGGCTTTCTGCCTATTCCGGACGCGCGTAGGCCCGCTGTCCGCCGACCCACGTTTCGATAACCCGAATCGAGCGCAATTCCTGCGGCGTGGCGAGCAGCGGATCGCGATCAAGCAGGACAAAATCGGCCCACAATCCGGGGGCGAGCCGGCCGAATCGCGATTCGGCAAAGCCGGCGTAAGCTGCCCCGTGCGTGAATGCGAACAGGGCGGCTTCGCGCGACACCTTTTGCGCCGGATACCACCCGCCGAACGGTTGGCCATCGGGCCCTTGCCGGGTAAAGGCAGCAGCAAGTCCGGCAAACGGATCCGACGATTCAACCGGAGCATCCGATCCGAATGCCAGCACCGATCCGGTTTCCGCGATGGAGCGCCATGCGTAGGCACCTTCCAGCCGGGCCGGGTCAAGCCGTGCTTCGGCCATGGTCCGGTCAGAGGTCTGGTGAACCGGCTGCATTGATGCGATCACCCCATGGCGCGCGAATGCCGCGATGTCGGCCGGGTCCACCACTTGTGCGTGTTCGATCCGCCAGCGCCGTTCACCGGTGTAGGTCGGTGCCAGCTCGTCAATTGCTGCGAGGACCTCGGCGTTGGCCGCATCACCAATCGCATGCACGGCAATCTGGAACCGGTCGAGCGCTGCCCGGCTCATCGTGTTGCGCAGCTGGGCCGGGGTCACCAGCGGCAACCCCCGGTTGTGCGGATCGTCGGCATAGGGCTGCTTGAGCCAGGCCCCGCGCGATCCGAGCGCGCCATCGAGGTAGAGCTTGACCCCGTTGAGGCGCAACTTGTCCTGGTAGAGCCACGCCGACGGGCCCGGCCCGCCGATCAGCTCCATGGCGTCAGGTCCGGCGGCGTATGCCATGATCCGGACCTTGAGCCAGCCGGCGTCACCTGCACGGCGGAAGCTTTGCCAGTCCTCGATCGTCGAGCCCATGTCGGCGGCAGCCGTTATGCCGTTTGCCAGCAGGATGTCCTGCGCCAGCGACAGCGCGACATCGCGGTCGTCCGGACGCGGCGCGGGCACGACCTTGCCGACCAGTTCGCTGGCAGCGTCCACGAACACGCCGGCGGGTTTCTGGGTGCCCGCGATGCGCTCTATCCGCCCGCCAGCCGGATCCCTGGTGGCGGCGGTCACCCCGGCAAGTTCGATCGCCTTGGAGTTGGCCCACCCCGCATGGCCATCCACCCGCTCCAGCCACACCGGCCGGTCAGCGACTGCGGCATCGAGATCGGCAGCGGTCGGAAACCGCCCCAGACCCCACTTTTCCTGGTTCCACCCACGCCCGATAATCCACCGCCGCCCCGGGTTGGCGGCAGCATATTCGGCGATCAATGCCTGTGCTTGTTCCAGCGAGGTGGTGCCGGAAAGGTCGAGGGTCATTGCGCCAAACCCGATGCCCATGACATGAAGGTGGGCATCGATCAGGCCGGGTATCAGGTAGGCACCTTTGCCATCGACGTAATAATCGGTCTGCGGACGTTTCGCGCCCCGCTCGACCAGCTGTTTGACCCTGCCGTCATCATCGATCCACAAGGCGCTGAAGCGGCTGACCTTGCCGGTTTCATCAAGGGCAATGCCCTCGATATTGTCGATCAGCGTGTCCGCGCTCGCAGGCACTGCCTGACCGAGCAGGAACATGCCGAGCGCGAAGGCAGCAGGCTTAATCATCAGGCGATCCTTGAACACTGGGGACATGGCTGTGCCTGCCCGCTTCGCCGATAATCGGTCGCAAAGCAATTCTTTGCCCCGATTGCGGCGGTAGGGTGTTTTCCTGCTTCTGCTTTTCCCCTACGGCGCAGCCGCCATGACCAGCAGCCAAGCAACACTCACCAGCGCATCGCACGCAGACCTGCCTCTTTCTGTGGAGGACGTGCGTGCTGCGGCGGAGAGGATCGGCAAGGCTGTCGTGCGCACGCCGACGCTCTACAGCAAGACCCTGTCGAAGATTGCCGGCGCCGATGTCTGGCTGAAGTTCGAGAACCTGCAGTTCACTGCTGCCTACAAGGAACGCGGTGCGCTCAATGCCTTGCTGTTGATGGAAGATGGCGCGCGGGCCCGCGGTGTGATTGCGGCCTCGGCCGGAAACCACGCGCAGGGCCTCAGCTACCACGGCACCCGGCTTGGCGTGCCGGTGACGATCGTGATGCCGCGCACGACCCCGGCAGTGAAGATCATGCAGACCGAGAGCGTCGGCGGCAAGGTGGTGCTGGAAGGCGAGACCTTCGACGAAGCCTATGCCCACGCCCGCAAGCTCGAGGCGGAACTGGGCCTGACCTTCGTCCATCCGTTCGATCACCCGCACGTGGCGGCCGGGCAGGGCACAGTGGCGCTGGAAATGCTCGAGGATGCACCGGACATCGACTGCATGGTCGTTCCGATCGGCGGTGGCGGGCTGATCTCCGGCATGTCGACTGTCGCGCGCGCGCTGCGGCCGGAGATGGACGTGGTCGGCGTGCAGGCAGCGCTGTTCCCGTCGATGTATGCCCGCATCCGGGGCGAGGATTGTGTTTGCGGCGGCGATACCCTGGCTGAAGGGATCGCGGTGAAGGCGCCCGGTGAGTTCACGGCCCGCATCATTGCGGAGCGGGTCGACGAGATCCTGCTGGTTCAGGAAAGCGCGCTGGAGCAGGCGGTGTCGCTGCTGCTGCAGATCGAGAAGACCGTGGTCGAGGGTGCCGGTGCAGCCGGGCTGGCTGCCGTGCTGGCGCATCCCGAGCGATTCCGCGGGCGCAAGATCGGCCTGGTGCTGTGCGGCGGAAATATCGACCCCCGGCTGCTTGCCAACGTGCTGCTGCGCGATCTCGCACGGTCCGGTCGCCTTGCGCGTTTGCGCATCACCTTGCAGGATCGCCCCGGCGCGCTGTTCAAGGTGATGCGCGAATTCAACGAGCATCAGGTCAACATCATCGAAATCTACCATCAGCGCATCTTTACCACGCTGCCGGCCAAGGGCCTGATCACCGACATCGAATGCGAAGCGCGCGATGCCGAACAGCTCGAGGCACTGGTCGCATCGCTCCGGGCGAAGGGCTATTCGGTGTCTCCGGTCGAACTGGGTTAGGTGCGCGGCGAGCCGTTAACCTCTTGCCGGGCGGGTGTCCCAACTGTGCAAAGTAACCATTCGGCTGCGGTCCGGGTTGGTTAAAGTCCTTTTACCGGCGGGCCAGTGAAGGCATAGGTACGTCAGTATCGCCATTCGCTGATTCCCTTCCGGCAAGAGGAGCCGCCACGACCGTGACCGCGCCGGTACGTTTCCCGCGTTTCTTCGTGACCAGTCCGGCGCCTTGCCCCTATCTTGAGGGCAAGACGGAGCGGAAGGTCTTCACCGAGCTCAAGGGTCCGCATGCCGAGCAGCTCAACGAAGCTCTCGGGCGGATCGGCTTCCGGCGGAGCCAGACTGTCGCCTATCGCCCCAGCTGCATCGATTGCCAGGCCTGTGTATCCGTGCGCGTTTCGGCGGAAGCGTTCGAACCGTCGCGTACTCAGGCACGCAACCTGCGGCGCAATTCCGATCTCGTTGTGACCGAATGCCGCCCGTGGGCGACCGAAGAGCAGTTCGAGTTGCTCCAGCGCTATCTCGGCGAGCGCCATCCCGGTGGCGGCATGACCGCGATGGACGAGATGGATTTTGCCGACATGGTGGAACATACCCCTGTCTCGAGCCTTATGATCGAGTACAGGGAGCCGTCGGACAGTCTGCGACCGGGCCGTCTGGTTGGCGCATGCCTGACAGACCGGCAGTCAGACGGACTGTCGATGGTCTACAGTTTCTACGATCCGGAGCACGAGGCGCGCACGGGACTTGGCAGTTACATCATCCTTGAACACCTGCGCCGGGCGGCAAGCCAGGGATTGCCCTTCGTCTATCTCGGATACTGGGTCGAAGGCTCCGACCGGATGCAGTATAAGGTCCGCTATCGCCCCATCGAAGTGCTTGGCCGGGATGGCTGGCGGCGACTGGCTGCGCACGAGCAGGACGCGCTTATCGCCCGCGCCGTCGCAGCTGGCGGGCGCTGCGGCGAACGCGCGGCGGCCAGCAGCAAGGATGGCGCGCAGGAGCAATATCGCCTCGCGGACTAGCGGACTGCTGCTGGCGCTGGCCAGCGCCCTGTCGGCACCGCTGGCGGCGCAGGAAGTGCGGCTGGAGGACTTGATTCCTGACAGCGCGGTGGCTGATCCCGAGGGATGGGCAACCTCATTGGAAGCAGCGCCAGACGAGAACGGTCTCGATCCGTCATCTCCGATGGACGAGGCGGCCGAGATTGCGGTCGACTGGCCGGACGATCTCGAAATCCCCGAACTGGTCGAACTGCCGCCTGACAATTCAATCGAGTTTGCCGAGGTCGAGGAAAGCGAGCAGCCTGTGCTTGCCAGGGCCGATGTCGTGCAAGTCGACCCTGCCCTCGCGATTGCCCTGCCGGACGACGAAGCACAGTTTCCCGTTCGCGACGAATTCCTGGCGCGCTTCCAGCAGCTTTCGACCATCGAAGAGCTGTCTTCCAGTGCAGACAACATCGCGCAGGTTGCTGCGCGGGCCCGAGCCGACGAGGCCCTGCTGGACGAATTGCTCCGCGCTTTCGGTTATTACAACGCGCAAGTGGTGCGCACGATCGGTGCAAGCGGCGAACAGGCAGCGGCAAGAAACCGGCCGCAGGTGCGGTTCGATATCCTGCCGGGCACACGATACCGGTTCGGCATGATCGACCTTGGTTCACTGCCACAGGCAGCGGACGCAGACGCCCTGCGTGCAGCCTTCGGAATTGCCAGCGGCGACCCTCTGTCGAGCTACGCGATCGTGCAGGAGCGGGCCGATCTCGACATTGCTCTCGGCGAAACGGGCTATCCGTTTGCGACCATTGCCGATCCCGAACTGTTGATTGATCACGACCGGGCCGAGGGCGATCTGACCATGCCGGTGGCGCCGGGTGGCAAGTACGTGTTCGGTGACGTCAGCAGCAACCGGCCCCGCTTCCTGTCCGGTCGGCACCTGGCCGAGATCGCCCGGTTCCGCGCCGGGGACACGTACCAGCGCAGCCTGGAGATGGACCTGCGCCGGGCCATCACTGCGACCGGGCTGGTGTCGTCGGTCACCATCGCCCGTCGCGAAGTTTCGCCGCCCATGGATGGCGAGCCGGGTGTCGTCGCGCTCGACGTAACGGTCGAACCGGCGCGACTGCGTACCGTTGCCGGGTCGATCGGGTACGGTTCGGAGGAAGGATTCCGGGTCGAGGCGAGTTGGGAGCACCGCAATCTCTTTCCGCCTGAAGGGGCCTTGCGCGTGAGGGGCGTCGCCGGGACTCAGGAACAGCTGCTCGGGGTCACCTTCCGGCGCAACAACTTCGGCGGGCGGGACAAGGTGCTGACGGTCGATGCCTATGCCTCGACCTATGACGGCGACGCAGTCGATGCGCGCACCGTCGCCCTGCGCGGCAGCTACGAGCGGCTCTCGACCCTGCTTTTCCAGAAGCCGCTGAGCTGGGCGGTGGGGGCCGAAGTGCTCGCGACGGACGAACGCAACCGCATACTGCGCGGAATTCCCCGGCCGAGGCAGACCTTCTTCATTGGCTCGCTCTTTGGCCGTGCAACGATCGATGCGACGGACTCCCTGCTGGATCCGGAGCGTGGATTCCGGCTGAGCGGGTTCGTCGCCCCCGAGGTGTCGCGCCGCGCGGGGAGCGAATCGTTCTACCTGCGCACTCAGGTTGACGGCAGTGCCTATTTCCCGGCGGGCGAACGGTTTGTCCTAGCAGGCCGGGTGCGGGCGGCGACAGTGCAGGGGGCAGAGCTGTTCTCGATTGCGCCATCGCGGCGGCTTTACGCCGGTGGTGGCAGCTCGGTACGCGGGTACGGTTACCAGGCGGTCGGCCCGCTCAATGACCTGGGCGAGCCGGTCGGCGGGCGTTCGCTGGTGGAGGGTTCGCTCGAAGCGCGGGTCGATACCGGCTGGTTCGAGGATTCGCTGCAAGTGGTCGGGTTTGTCGATGCGGCGGCCGTGTCGATTGCGACGATCCCCGATTTCCGGTTCGTGAAGTACGGGGCTGGCGTGGGCGTTCGCTACAAGACCGGTTTCGGGCCTATCCGGGTCGATCTGGGCGTGCCCCTGAACCCCGGCGAGTTCGACAGTTCGTTCGCGGTCTATGTCTCGCTGGGGCAGGCGTTCTGATGGAAGACCACGCCGAGGATCGCGCGCCGGGTCCGGAACCGAAGCGTCGCCGCTGGCTGGTCCGGGCCTTCTTCGCCGTGCTGGCGGTGCTGGTTGGCGGTTTGCTGCTGCTCAACAGCCCGGTCGGAAAGCGGTTCATTGCCGGGCAGATCGCGGCGGCGGCACCGGCATCGGGTTTGCGGATCGAGGTTGGCCGGATTGACGGAGATGTGTTCGGCGAGGCGACCTTGCATGACGTGGTCCTGTCCGACCCGAAGGGCCGGTTCCTGACCATTCCCCGTGCCGAGCTAGACTGGCGCCCGCTCGCATGGTTGTGGCGCGGGCTGGACGTGCGCACGCTGGCGGCGCGCAATGCCACGCTGGAGCGTGTGCCCGAACTGCTGCCGGGCGATCCGGATGCGCCGATACTGCCCGATTTCGACATTCGTATCGACCGTCTGGAGATCGACCGGCTGACGATCGCCCGCGGGGTCATCGACGACCGCGCTCACCGGGGCGACCTCTCAGGTAAGGTCGACATCCGGTCCGGCCGCGCGCTGGTGCAGGCGAACGGCCGTCTGGGCGCGCGGGACCGGTTGGCCCTGCTCCTCGACGCCGAACCCGATCGCGACCGGTTCGACATCGATTTCGACTACCGCGCACCGCGTGGCGGAGTGCTTGCCGGGCTGATCGGGGCAGAGGCGGGGTATCGCGCGCGGCTGGTCGGTGATGGCCGGTGGAGCGAGTGGCGCGGTGCTCTG
>JAHDXX010000080.1 GCA_023384025.1 Sphingomonadaceae bacterium | reverse complement strand
GTTGATGCGCTGGATCCACAGGGCGCGGAACGACCGCTTCTTCACCTTGCGGTCGCGGTAGGCGTACTGGCCTGCCTTCTCGACCGCCTGGCGGGCGATGCGGATGGTGTTCTTGCGGCGACCGCGATAGCCCTTGGCCTGGTCGAGAATCCGCTTGTGCTTCTGGCGCGTGGTCACGCCGCGTTTGATGCGAGGCATTCGTCTGTCTCCTTAAACCGTCGCGCTCAGTCGAGCCCGTAGGGGGCCCACTTCTTCACCGCTTTCCAGTCGTTTTCCGACAGGACGGTGGTGCCGCGGTTGGAGCGAATGTACTTCGCGTTGTGGCTAATCAGGCGGTGGCGCTTGCCGGCGACACCATGCTTGACCTTGCCGGTGGCAGTGAGCTTGAAGCGCTTCTTGACGCCGCTCTTGGTCTTCATCTTGGGCATTTTCATCTCCTGTCAGAGACACGTTCGAACCGGCCCTGGCAGCCCTTTCAGCCAGGCAGGCACATGAATCACGTGTCAGTGAAGCGGGCGCCTCTAGCGCAATCGGCCCGAAATGCAAGCGCTGCGCGTCAGCGCTGTCGCATCCGCCACCGTTCGCTGCCCCAGCGCGCCACGACCGCGTCGACCCGCTTGCGGTCAGGGCCGGTCAGGGCAGCGTAAGGTTGGCAGCGGCCCTGTTCGACCATGCAGGCCTCGCCCGTATCGAGCCGCAAGCTGGTGAGCATGTCGCCTGCCCCGGCAAGGCCGATCGCGGTCGGCATGTCGAGCGGGCCGATATGCATGAACGGCGGCGCGACCGGGCGCGGCGGCGCTTCCCCGCGCATCGCGGCAACCAGGATCGCGCGATAGTCCGCCATTGCCACCGGCCCCGGCGGCAGGATGCCGGGGCGGCTGGCGACCAGCATGGTCCCGTTCTGGCGGGGGTTGATCAGGTGGCCATGGCCGAGAAATCCGTCCTCGAACAGGTCTTCGCCATGATCGCCTGAGACCAGCAGGATCGTGTCGTCCCACACCCCGCGTGCTTTCAGCCGGGCAATCACCTCGCCCAGCCAGGCATCCGCTTCGGCCACAGCGTTCCAGTAGGTCCGCTGGACCTCCTCGGCCCGCTCCGCGCTCATCTGGCCGCGATCGAGCGGATCCTGCGTGAAGCGCAGCTCCACCCCGTCGTGATGATAGGGGAAATGGGCCGACTGGAAATTGAAGTAGAGGAAATGCGGCGTGTCCCAGTCCTGCGCGCCCATTGTGCGGTCGAACGCATCGAGCAGGTGGCGCTCGGCGACCAGCAGCGAGCCTTTGGCGGCAAAGCTGAAGGCCCGCTTGTCCTGCAGGGTCATGGCATCGACATGGACGTCAGCCGCATCGCGCATGCCCACCGTGGCGGAAATATCGCCGAAATCCTCGGGCTGCCCGGAATAGACCCCGATGCGATAGCCGCTCGCCTTGAAGTCCCGGAACAGCGAGGGATCGCCGCTGCGCGGGGCGAGCTGGCCGGAAAAGATCGACTTGAGCGACTCGGTGGTGAAGCCGACATGGCTGTAGGCCGGGGCGATCACGCTGCCTCGGGCAGCCAGCGCCTCGAGATTGGGCGCGACCGCACGCCCGTCGATCCGCTTGCCGAGCACATCATGGCGCACCGATTCGAGCACCACCATCACCACATGCGGGCGCGCGCCGGTGAACACCTGTGCGGGCAGCGGTTCGGGCAAGGGCACCAGTGCCAGATCGCCGCCATAACCATCTTCGTCGATCCCGTTGCCGGGAATGTCGAGCGCGAGCGGGTGGCGTGACCCGTCAAACGGTGCCGCATCGTACTGTATCGCGAACATGCCATAGCGGTCGCGGTCAAAATCGGTGGCAAGGCTCAGCAGCCGGGTCATCCCCTGCCACGCCAGCGTCCGGTTGAGGCCGAAGGCCGCGTCCGACCCGCCACGCGGGATAACAAATGCGCAGGCGACCAGCGCCGCAACTGCGGCCATCGCCGCCTTGCGCCCCGGCCCGCGCGCTGCCGGCATGTCGCCCGGCAACATGCGCGCCAGCAGTTTCCAGGCCAGCCAGGCCACCAGAACCACGCCGACCCCGGCAAGTGCCGCCACGCCGATCTCGCTCAGCCCGTACTTGATCGCGTCGACCAGGCTGCCCCCGCCAAGCTGCTTGATCAGGGTAAAGCCCACTGCGTCACTGAAATAGGAATGGAGCTGGTATTGCGCCGCCAGCAGGCCGCAGAACAGCACCCCGTTGGTCAGCGCGAAGATATAGGCGGCCACCCAACCGGGCCTGCCCCGCGCGAGGCGGCAGGCCAGCGCCCAGCCGGCCAGACCCAACAGGCCCATCGCCGCCAGATAGCCGAGGCCGAATGTCGCAAGTTCGCCCGCGCTGTCGACCGCGCGCGACTGGCCGAAACCGCCCGTGAACAGGCCATACTTGCGGTTGGCCAGAACCAGTTCGATCAGCGCCACCGCCAGCATCACGCCCACGGGCACAAACCTGACCAGTGCGCGCACGTTCAACCGCCGCCGGGGCGCGGGAACAGGGGCGGGATCAAACGGCGCGACAGTCGCCATGCGGGCTCCGGGGCAAGTGAATGCCGCGAGCTTAGCCCGTGCCGCTTGGGATTCGGTTAACCGTGCCGGGGCGCGGTCGCCCGCAGACTACCCGTGCATCGCCTCCAGCACGTCCTCCAGCCGGGCCGGGTCGCCGATCGCCAGCACTTCGCCGGTGCTTTCGGCGTGGAGCGGTTCACCCTTCCAGTCGCACATCGTGCCCCCGGCGCCCTCGACCACCGGGACCAGCGCGGCGAAATCGTGCAGCTTGAGTCCTGCTTCGCACACTACGTCGACATGGCCCGAGGCGAGCAGGCCATAGTTGTAGCAATCCCCGCCCCAGATGATCTTGCGCTCCGCCACGGCCTTTGCCAGCGCCATGAAATGGTCGACTTCGTGACCTGCGAACAGGTGGGGCGAAGTGGTCGCCAGCACTGCATCGCCAAGCTCCCGGCGCGGGGCGGTGCGGGCAGGCTGGCCGTTGAAGGTGGTGCCCTGCCCGACCATGCCGACCCAGCGTTCGCCCAGCACGGGCTGGTCGATGACCCCCAGCACTGGCCAGCCATCCTCGATCAGCGCGATCAGGGTGCCGAAGATCGGCCGTCCGGCGATAAAGCTGGTCGTCCCATCAATCGGATCGAGCACCCAGCGGCGCGCTGCCTGTTCGTTGCGCAGGCCATATTCTTCGCCCTGGATGCCATCTTCCGGGCATTCGGCTTCGAGGATCGCCCGCATCGCTGCTTCGGCGGCCTGGTCGGCTTCGGTCACGAACGAGCGATCGGCCTTCTGCTCCTCGCTCCAGTTCCCGCGAAACAGCGGGCGGATTGCCGCCCCGGCAGCTTCGGCGAGGCGGTTGGCGAGGGCGAGATCGTTGCGGCTTGGCATCAGTCGCCGATGCAATGCCCCGCGATGCCGGTCAAGCGATTGAACAGGGGGTGCCAAGTGTTACAAGGCGTCGCGACAGGGGACAGTCAACGATGAACATCGAACAGGCTTCGCCCTGGCTGCGAAGCAGAGGCACACAGTTCGAGCGAACCCGCGACGGGCGGCCGCTGTCGCTCAACCGCCAGCCGCGCGATAGCCTGCGCCCGTGGGTTTCCAATGTCTACGGCATCCATGTTCCGACCGTATCCGGCCAGTTGCGGGCATGCAGCGTCTTTGGCGACAACGCGGTGATGCGGGTGATGCTGGATGGCGACTGGCATGCCGAGCCCCACGATGGCCCCCAATTCTACCGGCGCCAGGCATTGCTGTTCGGCCCCAACACCCGCCGCCTGCCTGTCAGCGTGCGGGGCGATATCGCAACGGTGGGGCTGGCGCTCAAACCGGGCGCGGTCCATGCCCTGCGCGGCCCCGATCTTCCGGAACTGAATGACCGGGTATTGCCATACCACAAGCTGGGGTGGGACGAAGCGGCGCTCATGGCGCGCTTTTCGCCCGACGATACTGTCGAGCAATGGATGGACGCGCTGGAAGACTGCATGGAAGCGCTGGTGCGCCAGATCAATCCTCGCGAGCCGTCCGAGGTCTCGGCCGGCTTTGGCCGGATTGCGTTCCGCGATCCCAATATCGCGGTCAAAGCCTGCGCCGGGGAGCTGGGCGTCGAGCTGCGAACGCTGGAACGGATGGTCAAGCGCGACTTCGGCCTCTCCCCCAAGCGGGCCTTGCGGCGGGCACGGGCGCTCGACATGGCAGCGCACCTGTGCGGTGTCGCCGACCAGGACGAGGCCGAGGACCTTGCGCTGCGTTATTTCGACCAGTCGCACCTGAACCGCGAGTTTACCGAACTGTTCGGGATGACCCCGGTCCAGTTCGTGCGCACCCCGCAACCCTTGCTGACGATATCGCTCGAAGGTCGCCAGGCGCGGCGGCTGGAAGCGCTGGAACGGATCGAGGAAGGCGCCCGGCGGCCCTGGCAGTAAGGCGGCTAGTCGGGCAGCATCTCGCGCAGAGGCTGGCCATTGACCACGATCCAGCTGGAGACGGCGCGCAGGCCGCGCTCCCCGGCAATGGCCGAATGGGGCAGGCCCGGCGCGATCCTGATGCCCTGCCCTTCGGCCAGGACGAGGTCATCATGCCCCTCGCGACGCAAGGTCACGCTGCCTTCGATCACGGTGATGAATTCCTCGCCCGAATGCCGGTGGCGTGGAACCGGTGCTCCGGGCGGCAGGACCAGGTCACCCATCACAAGGTGATGGCCCGGGGCGGCGGCAACCGGCCCTTCCACGGTCAGGGTCACGCCCGGTACGGGCGGTGCAGCGGCTGGAAGCGCGGCGCTCGCGGCACAGCCGCCCAGCGACAGCGCCACGAGCAGGGCCGCAATCCGCATCAGTCGAACAGCGAGCTGACCGAGCTTTCGTCGGCAATCCGGCGGATCGCTTCGCCGATCAGCGGGGCGACGGTGAGGATGCGGATCTTGTCGCTGTCCTGCACCGGATCGCTGGCACGAATGGTGTCGGTGATGACCAGTTCGGTCAGCTTCGATCCGTTGACCCGCGCCACGGCTCCGCCCGACAGCACCCCGTGGGTGATATAGGCCGCGACCGAACTGGCGCCGGCATCGAGCAGCGCTTCGGCAGCGTTGCACAGGGTGCCGCCCGAATCGACGATATCGTCGATCAGGATGCAGTGGCGCCCCTTCACGTCGCCGATGATGTTCATCACTTCGCTTTCGCCCGGCCGGTCACGCCGCTTGTCGACAATCGCCAGCGGGGCGTTGTCGAGCCGCTTGGCCAGCGCGCGGGCACGGACCACGCCGCCAACGTCCGGCGAGACCACCATCAGGTCACGCTCGCCATAGCGGGCCTGGATATCGGCTGCCATGACTGGCGCGGCATAGAGGTTGTCGGTCGGGATATCGAAGAAGCCCTGGATCTGCCCGGCGTGGAGGTCCACCGCCAGCACCCGGTCGGCCCCGGCCTCGGTAATCAGATTTGCAACCAGCTTTGCACTGATCGGCGTGCGCGGGCCGGGCTTGCGGTCCTGCCGGGCATAACCGAAGTACGGCACCACCGCAGTGATCCGCTTGGCCGAGGCGCGGCGCAGCGCGTCGACGCAGATCAGCAGCTCCATCAGGTTGTCGTTGGCTGGGAAGTTGGTCGGCTGGATCACGAACACGTCTTCACCGCGCACGTTCTCGTGGATCTCGACGAACACTTCCTCGTCGGCGAAGCGGCGCACACTGGCGTCGGTCAGCGGCAATTCGAGATAGGCCGCAATGGCCCGCGCGAGCGGCAGGTTCGAATTGCCGGACATGATTTTCATGGTGAGCGAATCCCCGAGCGCCAGTGGTCCGCCCCGCCTAGCGCGGCGTCATGGAATTGCAACGCACGCGGAGCGGTTGTCGTCAGCTGTCGAAACGAACGGCCCCGAACCTTACCCGATCCCGTGTTCGCCCCTGATCCAGCGCACGGTGCCGCTGCTGGCGCGCATGACCACGCTCTCGGTCGTCATCTTGCCGCCGCGCAGGCGCTTGAGCCCGTCGAGCAGCGAGCCGGACGAGACGCCGGTGGCGGCGGGGGTTCTCCGAGATGACTCACCCTGCCGAGGAGTCACCTGCCTCCCGGCTCAAGTTCGGCGGCGCTTCTCAGCGGTCACCCAGAATCCCGATATGGCGCAACCACTGTCCAACCTGGGTCGGCCATTCGACGGTTATCGGATCGTCGGTCGGCCGCATCCCGAAAGCATGCCCGCCCTTGGCGTAGACCCGCAAATCGACCGGAACACCGGCATCGTTCAGCGCCAGAGCATAAGCCATCGGTTGACGGATATCGTCGACCGGGTCGTCCATTGCATGAATGATCATCGTCGGCGGCGCCTGCGGGCTGATTTTGACCCACGGTTGCAGTTCTAGGCTGTTCCTTCCCTTGCTGTTGTCCAGCATTCGGGCGGTATAGGCGACGACCGCAAAATCGGGTCGCGACGAATGCTGATCGGCCTCATCGCTGGGCGCATAAGTGCGCTCCTCGGTGTTGCTCATGTTTGCAACGATGTAAGCCCCGGCCGAGAACCCGATCGCACCTACCCGGTCGGGATCGATGCCGTAAGCGCCCGCCCTCTGGCGCAGCAATCCGATCGCACGCTGAGCGTCCTCGAGGCCCAACAGGACTTTCGGTCGCTGCTGCTTTCCGTTCACCCTTGGCCAGACTTGGGGTGTTCGGTATTTCAGCATTGCACAGGTCATGCCTTGCTGGATGACCCAATCGCAGATCTCGGTGCCTTCGAGGTCCGTCGCCACAGCATGAAAACCGCCCCCGGGAATCACCAGCACGGCGGCGCCCGTGTTGACTCCGGCGGGACGGAAGATCGTCATGGTCGGCCGTGTGACATAACTGGCCCAGTGCCACATTGTGCCGCCGACAAGCGGGGAACCGTTCCCTGTCGCCTCGGGATGATCGCCACTGTCGGGCTTGGCGAGGACGACATCGTCGGGCCAGAGGAGCACCTGTTCGCCGCCCGGGGGGGCTTGCCAGACACCTTCCTGCTCGACTTTCGGGACGTCAACCCTCACCGGCGCGGTATCGCCCCCGGTTGCCTGGCCACTTGCCGGAGCAGCAAGGACTGCGGAAAAGACCAGGGCCAGATGATGCATGGTTCGTGACAACCGACGACTCCTGCCGACGGTCATGGCGAATGACAGGTTCGGGCGGAAAAGGCCAACGATAGAATTGACCGGTACATAGCGGATTGCCGGAAGTCCTGGGTAGCCCCGAACTTTACCCGATCCGGTGTTCGCCCCTGATCCAGCGCACGGTGCCGCTGCTGGCGCGCATGACCACGCTCTCGGTCGTCATCTTGCCGCCGCGCAGGCGCTTGACCCCGTCAAGCAGCGAGCCGGACGTGACGCCGGTGGCAGCGAAGATGCAGTCGCCGCGGGCGAGGTCTTCCAGCTTGTAGATCCGGTCGAAGTCGGTGATGCCCAGCCGCCGCGCACGGGCCTTCTCGTCTTCGTTGCGGAACACCAGCCGGCCGTTGAACTGCCCGCCGACGCAGCGCAGCGCAGCCGCCGCGAGCACACCTTCCGGCGCGCCGCCCTGCCCCATGTACATGTCGATCGTGGTGTCGGGATCGGTGGTGGCGATGACGCCGGCCACGTCGCCGTCGCCGATCAGCACCACGCCGCAGCCCAGCCCGCGCAGCTCGGCAATGATGTCGGCATGGCGCGGCCGGTCGAGCACGCAGACGATGATGTCCGACGGGGCGACACCCTTGGCCTCGGCCACCGCCTTGACGTTTTCGGTCACGCTCTTTCCAAGCTGATGATGCCTTCGGGATAGCCCGGGCCGATCGCCAGCTTGTCCATATAGGTGTCGGGCGCGTTGAGCAGGCAGCCCTCTTCCGCTGCCGCCAGCACGGCCATGGCGTTCGGCCCGGCCTTGGCGGTGATGGTGGTCCCTTCGAGCGGATCGAGGGCGATGTCGATTTTCGGCCCCTTGCCCGGCGCACCACCGACCTTCTCGCCGATGTAGAGCATCGGGGCCTCGTCGCGCTCGCCTTCGCCGATCACCACGGTGCCGTCCATGTAGAGCGTATCGAACGCCTTGCGCATCGCTTCGACCGCTGCGGCATCGGCGGCTTTTTCGTCGCCACGCCCGATCAGTTGCGAGGCTGCAATTGCGGCGGCTTCGGTCACGCGGACCATTTCCAGCACCAGCACGCGTTCGAGAACGGAGGATCGGGTCGGTTTGTTCATGGCGAATTCAGCCCCTCAAGTCAGCTTGGGGCGCGGTTAGACGGGGAGCGGCGGCTTGTCGAGAAATGTCCTGATTTTTGCGTTGCCGGTTGCCTTCGCCCTGATGGCAGCACCCGGAGCTGCGCAACAGGCACCGACAGCGGAGGACGCCATGGCGGCGGCGGGCAGCGCCTATGGCCCGCCGCCGCCGGTGGTCGACCCGGGCAGCGGGGACGAAATCGTCGTCTGCGCGAAGGAACAGGAACAGTCCCAGTTCCGCATCCGCAGCGACAAGCAGGCGGAAAGCGATTACGCCCGCGAGACGATGTACGCCGGCGATCCGCAAGCGCCGGATGTTGCCGGACCGGGCATCTTTCGCGGGCCCGCGACGATTGGCGGGATGTGCATCCCCGGCCTGCAGAAATGCCCCCGTCCGCCAGCGATCGAAGTCGACTTTGCCGATCTGCCTGAGGCACCGCCGGGCAGCGATGCCGACCGGATCGCGCGCGGCCTGCCGCCGGTGGGAAATGACGGCGCCGCAGCGCCCCCGCCGGAAAGCTAGGCGAGGATCTGCATCGCCAGCGGGCGGTCGGTGAAACTGGGCGAATCGGCCAGCAACGAAAGCGCATGCCTGATGCACCGCTCCGGACCTTCATGCGCGACCATGGCGACCAGCACTTCGCCGCCTTCTTCCGGGCGCCCTTCCTGGATCATGCTTTCGATCGAAACCCCGGCATCGCGCATGGCAGCGGTCATTTCCGCGAGCACGCCCGGGCGGTCCGCCACAGTGAAGCGCAGGTATGTGCGCGCGGTCCGCTCCCCGCCTTCGGCCCGCCCGATCGGGACCAGATCGGCGACCGGTACCGAGAATGGCGCGCCGGCCTCGCCGCGGGCAATATCGATCAGATCGGCAACCACGGCGCTGGCAGTCGGCCCGCCCCCTGCGCCTGCACCCTGGAACAGCAGGCGGCCGGAGAAGTTGCCTTCGGCAACCACTGCATTGGTCGGCCCGGTGACATGCGCCAGCGGGTGGCCGCGGGGCACCAGGCAAGGCTTGACCCGCTGGAGCAGGCGCGCCTCACCGGTGTCGCTTTCCTCGCAATCGGCAAGGCCGACCAGCCGGATGACATAGCCCAGCCGGTCTGCCTGTGCGATGTCGGCCGCGCGCACCCGGGCGATCCCCTCGCAATCGACTCCGGCGAAATCGAGCCGGGTGCCGAATGCGATCGAAGCGAGAATGGCGAGCTTGTGCGCAGCATCGACGCCTTCGATATCGAAAGTCGGGTCTGCTTCGGCATAGCCAAGCCGCTGCGCCTCGGCGAGCGTCTGCGCGAAGTCGGCGCCCGTCGCCTCCATGGTCGACAGGATATAGTTCGAAGTGCCGTTGAGGATGCCATAGACTCGCTCGATGGCGTTGGCGGCGGTCCCTTCGCGCAGGCCCTTGATCACGGGGATGCCGCCGGCCACCGCGGCTTCGAACCGCAGGGCGACCCCGGCAGTCTCGGCCGCCTCCGCCAGCTCCAGACCGTGATGGGCAATCATTGCCTTGTTGGCGGTGACGACACCCTTGCCCCCGGCAATTGCTGCGCGCGCAAGGGCCAGTGCCGGCCCGTCCTCGCCGCCGACCAGCTCGACCACCACGTCGATATCATCCCGCGTGGCCAGGGCCGACATGTCGTCGACCCATGCGAACCGGGACAGATCGACCCCGCGTTCGCGGCTGCGGCTGCGTGCGCTGACCGCTGCGATCTCGATCGGGCGCCCCGCCCGTGCCGCGATCAGGGCAGCGTTGGTCTCGATCAGGCGGATGACCCCGGCGCCCACGGTGCCGAGCCCGGCGAGGGCAATGCGCAACGGTTCAGCCATGTCGGGCAGCGGAAAATTGACAATGTTTCATCGGTTGGCGCCCTAGCCCCGCGGGGGCCGGGTTGGGAACCACTTTGTCTTGACGGCGTGCTAGCTGCGGTTGCGCGGGCACGGCCCCAGTTCCGCCCGGATAAAGCGCCAGTCTGTCTCCGCCCGCTGGCGTGCCGCCGAATCGGCGGAAATGTTGGCGCCCCGCGGCAAGGTATCGGGCAGGAAACAGGCGAGGCGATACCATTCGATCGTACCGGGCCGGGGCGGCGCAGCGGCCTGGTCGACGATCTCGTCCCACGCCACGCCCCATACCGGCGGCATCGCCGGGCGCCGGACCACGCTGATCGAGACCAGTTCGCGACCGGATGTTGCGAGGAAGAACTGGGTCTCCGATTCGCCGACCAGATTGCCCTGGACCGACAGCGCCTCACGCACCGACGCGATGGTCGGGCGAACCTCGGGGCTGGCGAGATCCGCGAGAATCGGGCGCAGGCGCATTTCCAGTTCGGGTGTCCAGGGGATCTGGGCATCGGGGTGGAGCAGAGCGATCTCCCCCGGCCGGGCATTGGTCGGCCGGGTGAAGAGCAGCATCTCTTGCTTTTTCAGCTTGGGCACCTTGCCTGCGGCGGTGAGCGGCACATCGACCAGATAGCGCAGCGATTCGCCGAATGGGCGCGGGGACTTGATTAGAACGAGCGTTCTCGCCTCGATATAGAGGCGGACATGGCCGGGCCGCAGGCCGGGCGCGCGCTCCGCAGGCACCGGCGCCTGCTTGCGAATCTGCACCCTCACCACCGCCTCCGCAGGCTCCGCCAGATCGGCGAGATCGGCATACGTAAGCTCTGTGACCGGGCCCGGTGTGTTCGCTGCACCTTGCGCATGCACGGCCACGACCGGTGCCCCTGCAAGCACTGCCATTGCCAACGCGGTCGAAAGGTATCGTTTTGGTTTCATTGCATATTTATCCGGAAATCCACTGCCCGATCGGCATCCGCCGGCAGCCCTGCCACATCCCGTTTTAGGACGGGGAAGGGTGAATTGCCACTGAACCGACAAAGCGTTTGCGCCCCTCGGGCATCGAAGCTAAAGCGAGGGAAGCTTGGGGACATCAAAATATTAACTTTCCAGGCTGGCTGGGTTGTTGCTTGCGTGCACGATCCGGCTTCGGGTCCTCGTGTGCGAAGACTCAACAGGGTGGACAGCTGACGATTCTTTTTGGCAGGTTCGCAAGGGCTTGCCGGAAGGGAAGTTTCGCCGGAGCATATTCCGGTACCTGATGATGGAGTGATGCAACTGAATGGCTTACGCTGACCAGGAGATGAGCGGCAACAAGGTTGTTGCGATCATCATTGTGGCGCTGATCCATGTGGCACTGGGCTACGCTTTGATCACTGGCCTCGCTTACAGCGCGGTCAAGAAGATGGTCGAACGCGTGACGACAGTGGACATTGAGGAGCCACCACCGCCAGAGGAGGACATCCCGCCTCCGCCGGAGCAGCCGGATACCGCGCCGCCTCCGATCGTGGCGCCGCCGCCGCCGATCAATATCGCGCCGGCGCCGCCCACGGTCCAGACGCAGCCGACCATCCCGCCGCCGGCTCCGCTCCAGCGCGTGGTGCCCCCGCCGGCACCGCCGGCGCCAGTCGCGCCGCCGCCGCCGCGGGTTCAGCCCAAGGCTGCCGAGCCGCGCGGGAATCCGGGCAGCTGGGCCAACTCCAACGACTATCCGTCGCGCGCCCTGCGCGAGGAGCGCGAAGGGGTAACCCGGTTCAGCGTGAGCATCGGCCCCGATGGTCGCGTCACCAGCTGCCAGATTACAGGTTCGAGCGGTCACAGCGACCTCGACGACACGACCTGCAAGCTGATCCAGCGGCGTGCCCGGTTCAGGCCGGCGACCGACGGCAACGGCGATCCGACCTCTGGCTCATGGGCCAGCGCGGTTCGCTGGGAAATTCCGAAATAACAGTTTCCCCCGCCTGCGGGCGGGACTCCGTAACCAGACTCATTTGAGAGGACTTTCGCAATGATTACAGAAATTCTTACCGCGGCGGCCAGCGAAGCCCCGAAGAACCAGTTCGGCTTCATCGAAGCGATGCAGCAAGGCGGCTTGATCGCCTGGAGCATCCTCGCCGTGATGGTCATCATGTCGGTCGGATCGTTCTACATCCTGATCACCAAGTACCTCGAGCAGGCGAAGATCCTCAACCAGTGGAAGGACGTGAAGGCCAACTTCTGGAAGGCCCCGACCATGGCCGACGGCCGCAACAAGCTGGAAAAGAACAGCGCCTGGCGCCAGCTGGTCGACGATGGCCTCGCCGCCGAGGAATCGCACGGCAAGATGACCGACAGCCTGGAAGCGCACGACTGGATGGTCGGCTCGCTCCAGCGCTCGCAGGACACCATCAACTCGAAGCTCTCGGGCGGCCTTCCGTTCCTCGCTTCGGTCGGCGCGACCGCACCGTTCGTCGGTCTGCTCGGTACCGTTATCGGGATCTACCGCGCGCTGATCAACATCGGCATCGAAGGTTCGGCCTCGATCGACAAGGTCGCAGGGCCGGTTGGTGAAGCGCTGATCATGACCGCGATCGGTCTGCTTGTCGCGGTGCCCGCGGTGCTCGGCTACAACTGGCTGCTGCGCCGGAACAGGACGCTGATCGAGCAGCTGCGCTACTTCACCGGCGACATCGAGCAGTACCTCATCGGCAACCCGGGCGCGCAGGGCAAGTAACATGGGCATGACGGTCCAGGGGGAGTCCGGCGAAGGCAAGGCGATGTCGGACATCAACGTGGTGCCCCTCGTGGACGTCATGTTGGTGATGCTGATCATCTTCCTGATCACCATTCCGGTGATCACGCAGACGGTCAAGGTCGAC
>JAHDXX010000347.1 GCA_023384025.1 Sphingomonadaceae bacterium | reverse complement strand
TCCGTCAGCGCTGCGCGCTGCCACCTCCCCCAGAGGGGGAGGATCGGTGAAGGTTCCTACTCCGCCGCCGGAATCGCCCCCATCACCTGCTCCACCGTCGCGCCGACCAGCGCTTCGATCCCGTCTTCGGTCGGGTGGATGCGGTCCTGCTGGAACAGCGACTGGTCCTGGTAGATCGATTCCAGCCAGAACGGGATGAAAGCGGTGCCGTATTCCTTCGCCAATGCCGGGTAGAGCGCGTCGAAAGTCTGCTGGAATTCCGACCCGTAGTTGGGCGGTGCGCGCATGCCCATCAGCAGGACCGGGATGTCGCGCTTCTTCAGCTCGTCGAGCATGGCAACGAAGTTGGCCCGCGTCTCCTCCGGCGAGAGGCCGCGCAGCAGGTCGTTGCCGCCCAGCTCGAGGATCACGAGGTCGGGCTTCGGGTCCTGCGCGTCGAGCGTGAAGGCGAGCCGCTGGCGCCCCGCGGCACTGGTGTCGCCGGAAACGCCCGCATTGGTCACCCGCGCATTGACGCCGCGGGCGCGCAGGGCGGCCTGCAACTTCGCCGGATAGCTGTCTTCCTGCGCCACATTGTAGCCGGCGAACAGGCTGTCGCCGAACGCCAGCACGTGGCGTTCCGGCCCCATCACCGGTTGCACGTCGGCGGCCGGTTCACGCTGCGCGCGTTCGGCTGGCGGCGCCTCGCTGCCGCAGGCGGCCAACAGGATAATGGCGGGAACTATCGACAGACGGCACAGTTGCATCGGCGAGCCTCCTTGCTCTTATCCCCTCAACTATGGCATCGCCGCGCAGTGACAAGCCCCTCCCCCGCGATTTCCGCGCGCAACCTGACCCTGATCCTCGGCAGCGAGGCTGCTCCCGTGCAGATCCTGCGCGGGCTCGACCTTGACATCCCGGAGGGGCAGATCTGTGCCCTGCTCGGCCCTTCGGGCTCGGGCAAGAGCTCGCTGATGGCGGTGCTCTCGGGCCTTGAGCGCGCGAGCGGCGGTTCGCTCACTGTGGCAGGCGCCGATTTCGCGCACATGGGCGAGGACCAGCTCGCCCAGGCCCGGCGCGGCCGGATCGGTATCGTGTTGCAGGCGTTCCACCTGCTGCCGACCATGACCGCGCTGGAAAACGTCGCCACCCCGATGGACCTGGCCGGCGAGGCCGATGCGCAGGAACGCGCCCGGGCCGAGCTGGTCGCGGTCGGGCTCGGCCACCGGCTCGACCACTACCCGACCCAGCTGTCCGGCGGCGAGCAGCAGCGCGTCGCCATCGCCCGCGCGCTCGCCCCGCGCCCGGGGATCATCTTCGCCGACGAGCCAACCGGCAACCTCGACGTCGCCACCGGGCACGAGATCATCGAACTGCTGTTCGCCCGCCGGGCCGAGACAGGGGCGACCTTGCTGGTCATCACCCACGACCCCGAACTCGCCGCCCGGTGCGACCGGGTGGTGAGCATGGCCGACGGCGTGATCGCGAATGATACGCATGCGTGATTTTCACTTGTCCGCCCTCCCGCTTGCGGGAGGGAAGCGAGACTTGGCAGCTTGGCTGCCTGGTCGCAGCAGGGTGGGCCTGACGGCCCATGCCCACCCCCAACCCCTCCCGCTTGCGGGAGGGGAGAATTGAGCGCCTTCCTGTCCTGGGGCGCCGCCTGGCGCATTGCGCGGCGCGATCTGAGCGGGCGCTTCAAGGGGCTGCGGCTGCTGCTGGT
>JAHDXX010000079.1 GCA_023384025.1 Sphingomonadaceae bacterium | reverse complement strand
GGTGCCAGTTCCACGCAAGTGGAAATCAACAGACTCCCTTGACCACGCGCCGGTTTGCGGCAAACCGCTCGCCCTATGGAACGGGCAGACGTGATCATCGTGGGAACGGGGCATGGCGGGGCACAGGCCGCCATTGCCCTGCGGCAGGCCGGATTCGAAGGATCGATCCTGATGCTGGGGCGCGACAGCGAGCCGCCCTACGAGCGCCCGCCGCTCTCCAAGGAGTACTTCGCCGGCGACAAGCCGTTCGAGCGGATCATGATCCGCCCGGTGCAGTTCTGGGCCGACAAGGACATTACCCTGCGGCTCGGTTGCGAGGTCACTGCGGTTGACCCCGCCGCGCACAGCCTGACGCTCGCTGATGGCAGCACGCTGGAATACGGCAAGCTGATCTGGGCCGCCGGGGGCGATCCCCGCCGCCTCTCGTGCGAAGGCGCCGATCTCGCGGGCGTGCACGGTGTGCGCAACCGCGCCGATGTCGACGCGATGAGCGCCGAACTGGCCGCCGGTGCCAGCCGGGTGGTGGTGATCGGCGGCGGCTACATCGGGCTGGAGGCAGCCGCCGTGCTGCGCAAGTTCGGCTGCGAGGTTACGCTGGTCGAAATGCTCCCCCGCGTCCTCGCCCGCGTTGCGGGGCCGGAGCTGAGCGCGTTCTACGATGCCGAACACCGCGCCCACGGGGTCGACCTGCGGCTGGAAACCGGGGTCGAAGGGCTGACCGGTGCAGACGGCAAGGTGACCGGCGTGACCCTGTCGACCGGTGAAACCATTCCCGCGGACATGGTGGTGGTCGGGATCGGCATCGTGCCCTGCGTCGCCCCCCTGCTCAGCGCCGGGGCAAGCGGCGGGAACGGGGTGGATGTCGACGAGTTCTGCCGCACCACGCTGGATGATGTCTATGCCATCGGTGACTGCGCCGCCCACGCCAGCGTCCATGCCGAAGGCGCGGTGATCCGGCTCGAATCGGTCCAAAACGCCAACGACATGGCGACCGTGACAGCAAAGCACATCTGCGGCGAGGAAGTGCCCTACCGCGCCTTCCCCTGGTTCTGGTCGAACCAGTATGACCTCAAGCTGCAGACCGCAGGCCTTTCGATCGGCTACGATGCCACCGTGGTCCGCGGCGATCCGGCAGCGCGCGCTTTCTCGGTGGTCTACCTGAGAGGCGGCCGGGTGATCGCGCTCGACTGCGTCAACATGGTCAAGGACTATGTCCAGGGCCGCAAGCTGGTCGAGGCAGGCGTTGCCCCTGATCCGGCCCGGCTGGCCGATGCCGAAGTGCCGCTCAAGGAACTGCTGCCAGCCGCTTGAGTGCCCAGCGTGCGGCATCGGCTACCGCCGGGTCGGGATCATCTACCAGAGCCCCTACCGGATGTACCAGGGCACCATCCCCGCTATTGCCCGCCGCGTAAAGGCAATTGCGCACGAACCGGTCGCGCCCGATCCGCTTGATCGGCGAGCCCGAGAACAGCGTACGGAAGGCGGCATCGTCCAGCGCAAGGAAATCTGCGAGACGCGGCGCGACCAGTTCTTCCCGCGGCACGAACGCCTGATGGCGCGCCGCCACATCGGCGAACTTGTTCCACGGGCACACGGCGAGGCAATCGTCACAGCCGTAGATCCGGTTGCCCAGCGCCGCGCGAAGCTCTTCCGCCACCGGCCCCTTGTGCTCGATCGTGAGGTAGGAAATGCACCGCCGCGCATCGAGCTGGTATGGCTTGGGGAAGGCCTGCGTCGGGCAGGCCGACTGGCACGCGGTGCACGATCCGCACCGGTCCGGGTGCTCGGCGTCAGGCGGCAGGGCCAGCGTGGTGTAGATCGCGCCGAGGAACAGCCAGCTGCCATGCTTGCGGCTGACGAGGTTGGTGTGCTTGCCCTGCCAGCCCAGCCCGGCAGCTTGCCCGAGCGGCTTTTCCATCACCGGGGCCGTGTCAACGAACACCTTCAGTTGCGTGCCGGGCGCCTGCTCCACCAGCCACCGGGCGAGTGATTTCAAGGCCTTCTTGACCGTGTCGTGATAGTCGCGCCCCTGCGCATAGACGGAAATGCGCGCCCGGTCCGGCTGGCCTTCGAGCGCAAGGGGATCGTGTTCCGGGGCATAGCTCATCCCCAGTGCGATGACGCTCTTCGCCTCGGGCCACATCGCCTGCGGGCCGCGCCGGACCTCGGCTCGGTCCTCCATCCAGCCCATCGAACCATGGTATCCGAGCCGGAGCCACTCCGCGAGGCGGGCGGCGCGGACGGGATCAACCTCCGCCGGCGCGATCCCGCAGGCAGCGAAGCCGAGCCGCGCGGCCTCGGCTTTCAGGCGCGCGGCCAGATCAACCCCTACCTCACCGTTAACCATGCTTGGGGTTGCCCTCGTTCATCGCCCAAGGTTAACCGCGCGGCATGGATTTGGCGACAGGCGATCTCACTCTTCCCGCAACCGAACGGCAGCCGCTGGCGATCGAGGCGCGCGGTCTGGTCAAGCGGTTCGACGGCGTGACCGCGGTCAACGGTGTCGACATCAGTGTGCCGGAAGGCGCGATCTACGGCATTCTCGGCCCCAACGGCGCGGGCAAGACGACCACGCTGCGGATGCTGCTCGGCATTATCGAGCCTGACGAAGGCGTGCGCCGGATGTTCGGTCACGACAACCCGCAGGATATTGCCCGGCTGGTCGGCTACCTGCCGGAAGAGCGCGGCCTCTATCCGGCGATGAAAGCCTACGAGGCAATCGCCTTCATGGGCGCGCTGCGCGGGGTGCCGCTGAAAGTCGGGCGCGAACGCGGGCGCGAACTGCTCGAAGGGCACGGCATGGGCCATGCAGCGGACAAGCAGATCCGCCAGCTTTCCAAGGGCATGGCACAGACCGTCCAGCTGCTCGGCACGCTGGTGCACGAGCCGAAACTGGTGGTGTTTGACGAACCCTTCAGCGGGCTCGACGCCATCAACCAGGGCAAGCTCGAACGACTGATTCGCGGCTTGGCTGAGCAAGGCACCACGGTGATCTTCTCGACCCACGTGATCGCGCATGCCGAACGTTTGTGCGAAGGGGTGGCGATCATCGCCGGGGGCAAAGTGCCCTTCGCCGGCAAGGTCGACGAGGCGCGTGACCGGATCCCCGCGCAGGTCCGGCTGGAAACGCGGGCCCGCGAGGGCCGCTGGCTTGCCGCTTTGCCCGCCGACGTGCGGCGGGAAGGCGATTACTGGTCTTTCTCGCTCCCTGAAAGCGGGATCGAGCCACTGCTGCGCGCGCTGATCGAAGGCGAGGCGGGCATTCTGTCGCTCTCGATCGAACGGGCGGGGCTGCACGATGCCTTCGTCCATATCGCCGGTGAAGCGGTGGCCCGCGAAATGGGCCGCGCCAGTGAAGGAGACGCAGCATGAGCACCGCTACCACCCGCTCGCGGCTGTCGATCTGGCAAGCCGCGTTCGTCATCGCGCGGCGCGATTTCGTCGCCATCCTGTTCAGCCGCGCATTCATCTTCTTCCTGCTCGGCCCCTTGTTCCCGGTGATGGTCGGCGCGCTCGCCGGGGGCATCGGCAGCGAAGTGCAACAGCAGGCCAGCAGCAGCGCGATCGGTGTCGCGATGGGCGAGGCAGACAACGCCGCCATGCTTGCCGCGCACGAGCGGCTGGCCGACCAGCTCGGCCCGGTCATGCCCGACATGGTCGCCGTACCGGACGCCTCGGCAGACTTTGACGCGCGCGCCCTGCTGGAAGAACGCAAGGGCGACTATGCGGCGATTGTCACCGGCACGCCTGCAGCACCGGTCGTGACCGGGACCGAACAACAGGTCGAACGCCTGTCAGGCCGGGTAGCCCTGGTCGCGGCCGGAGCGGCAAGCACCGCGCCGCAGGCATTCCCGCCGGTAAAGGCCCAGATCGTCGCCTCCAGCGGGGCCAGCGAAAAGGCCGACAGGGTCCGCACCGCGCAGGCGGGCCAGTTGCTGCTGTTCCTGCTGATCATGCTGCTGGCGGGCATGGTGCTGTCGAACCTCGTCGAGGAGAAAGGCAACAAGATCATCGAGATCCTTGCGGCTGCAATTCCGATGGACGCGGTGTTCCTCGGCAAGCTGTTCGCCATGCTGGCGGTTTCATTTGTCGGGATTCTCGTGTGGGGCAGTGCCGGCGCGCTCGCCTTTGCCAGCGGTGCTGTGGGCATGGGCGCGCTGACTGAACCAGCCGTGGGCTGGCCGCTGTTCTTCGCGCTGGGGGTGATCTACTTCGCGATGGGTTACCTGCTGCTCGGCTCGCTTTTCCTGACCATCGGCGCAATGGCCTCGACCGTGCGCGAGGTGCAGACCCTGTCGATGCCGGTGACCATGCTGCAACTGCTGGTGTTCTTCTTTGCCAGCTATGCCCTCGCCAAGCCGGGATCGTGGCAGGAACTGGCCGCCTCGGTGTTCCCGCTGAGCTCGCCCTTCGCGATGCTTGCCCGCGCGGCGACCGAACCGGCGGTATGGCCGCACATGCTGGCGCTGGCATGGCAGGTGCTGTTTGTTGCGCTGCTGGTCAAAGGCGGGGCAACGCTGTTCCGCCGCCGGGTGATGCAGTCGGGGCCGCAGGGCGCGAAGAAGCGCGGATGGTTCCGGAAAAGAACCGCAGCCGCGCTTGCGGGCTCGGCGGTGTGAGGCTTACGGCGAATTAGGTTCCGAAACGCAACCGGCTATTGACATTGCGGTAAGTAACGGGTGCAATCCTGCTGACGCGACTCCCCGCCAAAGGGGAGCGGAGCAGGAGAGCATGAATGGCCACCATTGCCCAAGCAGCCGACGCCCCCGAGAAACCGCAATGGCGCACCTCGCCGACCGCCTCTGAAGCGCTGGATGCGTTCTTCCGCGAGCACCCGGAAGCGCGCCCGGTGCATACGCAGCGCTGGGATGTCAGCCGCAGCGACATCTATGTCGAGGACACCTGGGGGCCCATCTTTGCCGAAATGCGGGCGCAGGAGCCGATCAACAAGGTGACCGGCACGCCTTATGGTGATTACTGGAACATCACCAGCCACAAGGCGATCCAGCACGTCGAGTCTCTGCCTGATCTCTACTCTTCGAGCTGGGAATATGGCGGCATCACCATCTCCGATCCCGACTGGGAAAAGATGCTCGCCGAGCCGGAAGAGGAGCGCTTCCAGTTGCCGATGTTCATCGCGATGGACCGGCCCAAGCATACCGGGCAGCGGCGTACGGTTGCGCCCGCCTTCACCCCGGCGGAAATGGTGCGCATGGAGCAGGACATCCGCATGCGTACGGCAGAGCTGCTCGACTCGTTGCCGCGCGGCGAGGTGTTCGACTGGGTCGACAAGGTCTCGATCGAGCTGACGACCGGCATGCTGGCGATCCTGTTCGATTTCCCGTGGGAAGATCGCCGCCTGCTGACGTTCTGGTCGGACTGGGCGGGCGATGTCGAGCTGTCGCTGGCGCGGCCGCTTGATGACGAGCGGCGCAGCGTCCTGCATGAAATGGCCGCCTACTTCCAGCAGCTGTGGAACCAGCGCGCCAACGAGGATCCCAAGCCCGACCTCATTTCGATGATGATCCATTCGCCGGCGATGAACCAGATGAGCCCGATGGAGTTCATGGGCAACCTGGTGCTGCTGATCGTTGGTGGCAATGACACCACCCGCAACACCATGAGCGGGATCATCCATGCGCTCGACAAGTTCCCCGACCAGCGCAAGCTGTTCGAACAGCGACCCGAGCTGATCCCCAACGCGGTGCAGGAATGCATCCGCTACCAGACCCCGCTCGCGCACATGCGGCGCACCGCGACCGAAGACAGCGACCTGTTCGGGCATGCCATCAAGAAGGGCGACAAGCTGATTCTGTGGTATCTGTCCGCCAACCGCGACGAGCAGGTGTTCGATGACGCTGACAAGCTCGACATCACCCGCGAAAATGCGCGGCGCCACCTTGCATTCGGCTATGGTATCCACCGCTGTGTCGGCGCGCGCCTGGCAGAACTGCAATTGAGGATCCTGCTGGAAGAGATGCACAAGCGCCGCATGCGGGTGCATGTCGCTGGCGATGTGGAGCGGGTACGGGCGAATTTCGTCCACGGATTCCGCAAGCTGGAAGTCGAGATCACCAGCTTCTGATTCCGGCGTCTGCAACCTTTCGCCTGCGTCTTGCGTATTCTACGTTCGAGGCAGGAAAGGAACGGCAATGGACAGGACAAACCGCCGCACAGTACTGGGCTGGCTGGGCCTTGGCACCGCCGCGCTGGCTCTGGGGGCCTGCGACCGGGCGGAGGCCAAATCGTTCCCGGTCAAGCTCAGCGATGCCGAATGGAAGCGCAAGCTGACCCGCGACCAGTACTACGTGCTGCGGCAGGCCGGAACCGAGCGCAGCTTTACCTCGCCGCTGAACAAGGAAAAGCGCAAGGGCACGTTCCATTGCGCGGCATGCGATAACGCGCTCTATTCCTCCGCCACCAAATATGACAGCGGCACCGGCTGGCCGAGCTTCTGGCAGGCGGTCGACAAGGGCGCAGTCGGCACTTCGACCGACTACAAGATCGGTTATCCCCGCACCGAAGTCCACTGCGCCGACTGCGGCGGGCACCTGGGGCACATCTTCGACGATGGCCCGCGCCCGACCGGCAAGCGGCACTGCATCAACGGGGTCGCGCTCAAGTTCCGTCCGGCCTGACCCGGTAGACCCGGAATTCCGCGGTCGACAACCGTTCGACCGGTTCGAGCCAGTCAGGCGTGCGTCGCGCCGTCAACGCTGCCGCCAGCCCTTCAGGGTGACGTCTGGCGTAGAGCCGCGCCTCGGCAAGATCGGTGCACAGCGCCAGATAATTGGCCTTGTGGCGCACGATGATGGCACGGGCCCGGTCGGGCGGGGCGATGAACGCCGCGATGACGTCAGCCATGGCCGTCTCGGCGCGATGATGGCTGGTCGCGATCACGGCGTGACGGCTTTCGAGCAGGAGCGAAGGGCCAAGGTCAAGCGGGGCAAACACCACGCCGGTCGGCAGGCTATCAAGCGAGGCGGCACGGGCGCGCACGTTGCAGGCCGCATCGGTCAGCTTGACCGGAGCGGAGGTTTGCGCGGGCGGGGCAAGTTTCTCGACGATAAGCAGTGGCAGGTTCGGTGCCAGCAGCACGACAATGGCGACGACAGCGGCAAGCTTGCCGCTACTTCCTGCTGCCGAGCGCGCCTGCTCCAACAGGACGGCCAGCAGCCACCCGAGCGGGACTGCGGCCAGCACGGCCGCAAAGCCGAGCGAGCGCGACACGACCAGTCCCAGCCCGATCGCACCACCGACCAAAACCGCGTGCTCCGCCCACACCATCCTCGCGCGGGGCGCAGAGCGCAGCCACAGCATGCCGCACGCCCCCAGCGCCGCGACCAGCGGCACGAGCGCGACGAACAGCTGGCCGGCGGACTGACGCCAGAGCGGCTGGCCTTCCGCAATGTGAATATACCAGTATTCCCGCACCAGCGGGTCCAGCCCGGCGAACGGCAGGGCAAGGCATTGTGGCGCGGACCAGCCGATCACCGCCAGCCCGGTCGCCCCGCCGATCGCAACGACCGTGAGGGCAGGCACTCCGGACAGGCGCAGCCGCTCCGCCACCGTGGCACCGGCAGCCACCACAATGAAGAAAAGGAGATAGGGCGGGCTGATCGCATCGCACCACGGCGTCAGCGCACCAATGCCCCGTGTCAGCGCGAACAGCCCGGCCAGACCGAGCGCCAGTGCCTGCAGGTAGCCTGCGAGCCATCCCGCCAGGGCCGGGTCACGCCACCAGCGCCACGCCAGCACGGCGGCAAAGACGGCAGACAGCGGCAGAAGCTCGACCGAGATCGAGAGACCGGCTGCCATGGCCAGCCCGGCCATGATGCCACCACGGCGGCTATACCTACTGGTGAGGGCCAGCGCCGCCAATGCGACCATGGCAACCTGCCATCCGTGATGGTCGATCCGCATCGGCTGGATCTGCATGACCAGTGGCGGCAGGAAGCCGCTGACAAGGCAGGCGTAGATCACTTTGTCCGGGCCGAGCGATCGCGCGGCAAGCTGCCCGACGGCCCATACGATAACCCCCAGCGTCAGCAGGGGCACAATGACCAGAGCGGCCGTCTCGCCCGCAACCAGCGCGACCAGCAGCAAGGGAATGTCGACCAGCCGCGACCAGTGCATCGGCGTGCCGCCGGGTGGATCGATCCGGTGCTGCACCGTGTCGAACCAGCCCTGCCCTGCGATCAGGTCGCGCAACTGGACCAGCCGCAAGGCATCATCGGGATCGGGCAGTTGGCCGGCGGCAATCCGGTTCCATCCGCTCGCCAGCAGGATGGCGGACAGCAGCGCCCAGGCAATCAGGATGGAACGGCCGGTGGCCGAATGGCTCGCAGAACGGGAAGGACCGGTCATCGCGCCAGTTATCCCACCGGGCGGAACACGATCCGGCTACGCAGCAGCCAGGTCGCGGCAAAGCTCGCGCCGATCGCGACCAGTTTGGCAAGGCGCGGGTCGAACCCGGCCAGTTCGCCTGCGCCCACGATCAGCGTCGTGAGCGCCAGCCCGACCAGCGCGGAACCGACAAACAGCGCCTTCTGGCGGGTCCGGTCGGGGCCACGCTCGGCCACACGACCGACGAAAACCGCGCGGCTGGAAATCAGCCAGTGCGTGACAATCCCGATCGAATATCCGAGCGCCGAAGCAGGGGCAGCGGCCAGCCCGGTCGCCAGCAAGGCGAGGAACGTGCCCATGTCGATGGCCAGCGCGGCAACGCTCGCCAGTCCGTAACGGACCAGTCGGGCATCGGACAACCGGTTGAAAAGATCGCGCACGATATCCCCCTGCCATCCCGGAACGGGCGGTTGCCCGGTTCTTGCCGTTTCTGGTTAACAAACCGTCAAGCCCGGCCTAATCCCGGCGGGAAACGGGAGGATAAATGCAAGAGCGCGCACTCATCCGCACATACTGGAGTGTGCTGGCCATTGGCACGGTGGCGATGCTGGCTTTCCTCGCCTCGGTCGGTCGCTGGCCGTTCGTCGAGAGCGGCCAGGTGGTCATCACGGACTTTGCGCCGGTCTGGGCCGCCGGGGTGCGCACCCTCGCAGGCACACCGGCGCTGGTCTACGACCATGCGCTGCACGAGGCCTATTATGCCAGCCTGATTGCGCGACCGGCGGCAGACGGGCTGACGTTCGGCTATCCACCGACCGCGTTCCTGCTGATCGCGCCGCTCGGCCTGCTGGACTATGGTCCGGCGCTCGCGCTGTATCTGGTGCTGGGGGTAGCGCTGTGGTTTGCGGTGTTGCGATCGATCGTTCGGGACAGCCTGACCGCACTGGCGATGGCACTGGCATGGGGCGGGGCAAGCCAGACCTTGCTGCTTGGCCAGAACGGATTCCTGACCGCCGCTGCGCTCGCCGGAGGGCTGGTCTTGCTGCCGCGTCGCCCGGTGCTGGCCGGGGTCCTGTTCGGGCTGCTCGCGGTCAAACCGCACCTCGGGCTGGCACTGGCGCCGTTCCTTCTGGTCCGGCGTGACTGGCAGGCGATTGCCGCAGCCAGCGCGACGCTTGTCGCAATGGTGCTGGCGACCGTGGTGCTGTGGGGCGGCGCGTTGTGGAGCGACTATCTGGTAGCCAGCCGCGAAATCGCCGACATTGTTGCCGGACGGACAGAGACGATCATCGGCGGCAAGATGCAGTCGGTCCTGGCGCTGGCAATCAACGGCCTGCCGCTCGGCCCGGCACTGGCAGTCCATGGTGTGTTCGCGCTCGCGGCGCTGGGCCTGCTTGTCGCCATAGTACGGCGCCAACCGGCGTTTGCAGTCCAGGCAGCGGCTGTCGTCGCGGCAACCGCGCTGGTGACGCCCTATTCGTTCCTGTACGATTGCACCATGCTGACAGCTGCCGCCGCGTTCTTGCTGACACAGCCGCTGGAAAGGTCCGAACGGCTGACCCTGCTCGGGGCGATGGCGCTGCCCGGAATGTGGTTCTTCACCGCCACCCCGCTGGTGCCGCTGACCGGCATCGTGATCCTGCTCCTGTGCCTCCGCCAGCCGGCAGGCGCGGCGGCAATCAAGCCGCCTTCTGCCCCTTTGCCGCAGGCTTGATCCGTTCCGGCACTTCGCGCACCGACGCAAGCGCAGCCGCCTGATCGGGCGTGACCGCCTCGCGTGCGGGCAGCGCGGCTTCGGCGCCTTCGTCTCCCGCTTCGTGGTATTCGGCATCCTCGTTGACGCACCAGGTGTCATAGACCCGCTTGCCGGCGAGAATGTTCTCGACCGTGAGCATCGCGGTCATCATCGCGTGATCCTGGTTGTTGTAGCGGTGCATCCCGTTGCGCCCGACAAGGTGCAGTGAAGGGTGCTTGTCTTCCAGCTCGTGCCGCATCGCGGCGACGTTGGCAGCGTAGTCCTCGTCGTAGACCGGATAGGCCTTTTCCTGCCGTACCACTGCACCGCCGCGCACCCGTGCCGGATCGACCAGCCCGAGGATCGCCATCTCGCTCTTGGCGAGCTCGACCAGATCGTCATCGGCCATCGACCACAGCCCGTCACCCTCGAAGCAGAAGTATTCCAGACCGACGCAGGCCATGGCCTCGTCCGGCACCATTTCCGGTGACCAGGAACGGAAATTCTGCACGCGGCCAACCTTGACCTTGCTGTCGTGGATATAGATCCAGTTGTCAGGGAACAGGTCCTCGCCCTCGACCATGAGTGCAACGGTGAGGAAGTCGCGGTACTTGAGCCGGGCTGCGTTGAGCGTCGTGTCGGGCAGCGGGTGAAGCCGCGCAGCCAGCTCGCGCATCGGGGCCGAGCTGATCGCGTGCGCAGCCTTTACGACCACTTTGCCCTCCGGCCCGGTCGCCGTCATGCGCCAGCCGCCTTCGCCGTCGGCAGCGAGCTGTTCGAGCGAATGGCCCATCAGGACAGTGCCCTGGCCAGTGGCGACGATCTTGTCGCGCGCGGCATCCCACATCATGCCCGGGCCGAGGCGCGGGTAGCGGAAGGTCTCCAGCAGCGTCTTGACCGCCTGCCCGTCGTTGGGTGCCTTGTTGAGGCCGAGGCTGCGCTTCAGGCCATCGACCACTGCGCCCCACAGGCTCAGGCCCTTGATGCGCTGGGCGGCCCAGTCCGCGCTCATCTCGTCGCACGGCATGCCCCATACCTTCTCGGTGTAGGTCTTGAAGAAGATCGAATAGAGCTTTTCGCCGAACTGGTTGGTGGTCCAGTCCTCGAAGCTCTTCACGGTGCGGATCGGGAACAGCTTGTAGCGCAGGTAGCTCGCCATGCAGAGGGTCGAACGCCAGAAGCCGAGGTTGAACAGCGCCTCGAAGGCACGCAGCGGATAGCTGTAGAACTTGCCTTCGTAATAGATGCGGCTCATCCGCGGGCGCTGGATGAAATCGTCGGGCAGGATCTCGTTCCAAAGGTCGACGACCTGCTGGCTCTTCGAGAAAAACCGGTGCCCGCCGATGTCGAAGCGGTAGCCCTGGTGCTCGACCGTGCGGCTGATGCCGCCGACGTAGGTCGCGTCCTTTTCGATAATGGCGACAGACTTGCCCGCCTTGGTGAGGAGGTAACCCGCGGTCAGGCCAGCCGGCCCCGCCCCGATGATTGCCACGTCAACTGCCAGCTCGCCTGTCTTCGTCATAGTCCGATGCCCCTGAATTAACCGGTCATCGGCAAGTGAACGAAAATGGTAAGCGGATCGTTAACGCCCGAGCAGCGAAGGGCTTTGCAGCAGTGCAGCGATCTCGGCGAACTCGCCCAGCGAGAAGGTATCCTCGAACACGAGGCCATACTGGTCATCGCGGCGCCAGCGCACCTGGGCACGGATTTCCGGCAAGTAGGGCGACTTGAGCCGCACCATCTGGGCCAGCGCCAGCCGCACTTCGGTCTCGATCCGGGCGCCCTGCTGCGACAGGTTGCGGATCACGGCAGGGTGGGATTGGCCGAGGAAGGACACTGTGACCGGCAGTTCGATGGCAATGCGCAGCTTGCGTTTGCGATAGCGGCCGATCTCGTTGACCAGCGCCGCAACATCGATCGCCTGATCGAAGTGGAAGCCGGCCTCAGCATCGCGCACCCACACCCGCCGCATGGACACCCGCATGCCGGTCTCGGTTTCCAGCACAGCGGATTCGCCGGCCGGCAGGGGATGGAACAGGCGGACACTGATCCCGGTCGCCGACACATCGCGGATGACGCAGACGAACTCGCCTTCAGGCGTGATCAGCTTGGCCGGGCGGATGAGCAGCATCACCCGCGGGGCAGCGCGCTGCTCCTGCGGACTCAGCCCGTTTTCCGGCACGGAAGGTTCTATCGCACCGCGTTCCATAGCCCCGCCACCTGCCCCGCTACCGAAATCCGGCAGCGGGCACAGTTTGTCTACCCTGGTCTCGTCTGCCGGTTTGGACTGGAAGAGGTAAACATCCCGCTAATCACGCGGTCGGCAAAAGCCCGTCCCTGCAGCATGCGGGTACTGATCGATTCAGTGGTGCGGGTGGCGGGACTCGAACCCGCACGAGCAAAGCTCAGGGGATTTTAAGTCCCCGGCGTCTACCATTCCGCCACACCCGCGCGCGACCAAGGGCAGAGCCCTAGCCGGACCGCAGGGAAAGGCAAGCGGAGGCAGGCTGGTCAGTCGCCGTTGAGGCGGTCGCGGATTTCCTTGCCCGGTTTGAAATAGGGCACCCGCTTCCCGGGGACCGGCACCGGCTCCCCGGTTCGGGGGTTGCGGCCCTGACGGGCCTCGCGCGCACGGGTGGAAAAAGCCCCGAAGCCGCGCAGTTCAACGCGGCCACCATCGACCAGGCGGTTGGTTATCTCATCGAAGAACACATCGACGACCCCCTCGACCTCATCGGCCTTGAGATCAGGATTGTCCTTGGCCAGCGCCATGACGAGTTCCGAACGGATCATCGCAATACTCCCGTCGAACGGCCAGGCCCGAGCCAGCCGCACCGGCCCGTGAACGCACGCGCCGAAATCCCCCAGTGCACCCTAGGACAGCAATCTGCCAAACATGCGCAGGAACT